>BJGN01000041.1 GCA_014190515.1 Bacteroidota bacterium | reverse complement strand
TAATTGTTCAGGTTCCTGCACCTTTGGCATTGCTATTTGGTGATCAAATCCAATTTCATCTGATTGGAAAGAGGCGGACATTAAAAATATTTCTCGACCTTGTTGAATTGCTTTTACTCTTCTTGTCGTAAAACTTCCGCCATCTCTAATTCTATCTACTTGAAATATGATAGGAATATCAAGGTTGCCTGGAAGAATAAAATATGAATGTAAAGAATGCACATGTCTGTCTCCTGGCACTGTATTTATAGCGGCACTTAAAGCCTGAGCCAGGACCTGGCCACCAAAAACATTGGAACTTCCTACCGTTTTGGAATATCCCCTAAACAAATTCTCTTCAATTTGCTCTAATTTCAATAAATCAAGTAATTCACTTATTTCTTTCATGTTAATAGGATAATACTTGTTTTACTTTTAGGCTAAGTTTCGAAAAATCTTCTGCTGTTTTTAATTCTCCGGCAAACAACTGGGAGCCCATACCAAGGTAGTTTGCACCAGCTTTTAACCAGGATTGAATGCTTTCCTGCGTTGGTTCTACGCCTCCTGTAACCATTACTTTTATATTGGGCAAAGGACCTTTTATAGCTTTTACGAACCCAGGTCCTAAAACATTGCCTGGAAATAATTTAACAACGGTAGCCCCAGCTTGTTTTGCATACCATATTTCATTGAGAGTTGCTGCAGCGGGTAACCAGGGAATTTGATGTTCTCTACATATTTCCCCTACCTCTAATGAGGTAATAGGTTGAACAATAAAGTCTGTTCCCATATTTATATAGACTTTTGCTTCTTCGGCAGTAAAAATGGTGCCAATGCCCAATGCCATTTCCGGACAATTTTCTTTGACAAAATCTCTCAAAGCGGAAAAAACGGTGGGTGCCTCAACGCCTCGGTTGGTAAATTCAAATACCCTCATTCCGCCATCGTAACATGCTTTAACTATTTTTTTAGAATATTCGATATCCGGATTAAAAAAGACAGGTGCAATTTTAGTTTGTTCCAATAAAATTAAGACTTGCGCTGCGTTCATTGAGGCCATTGATTTTGTTTTTTTACTTTTTGGTGCAAAATAGGCATTTTAATATATATTGTAAACAATAAATTGCTATTTTGCATCCAATTCGTTCAATTACTTAATGATATGTTTCAAATGTATCCTATGAAAATTAGTGTTACCCTTTTTGTTGTTTTGATAGCTATCCTTTTTAATTCCTGTGCTGTAATGACTTCAATGGGATTAAATAATAAAGCTTCCTGGGAAAAGCCAGTGTCTAATGGAATTTCTCCAGAGGAAGCTTTATGGAAAAAGGTACAATCTACCAATACGGAAGAGGCTTATGTAGATTATTTAAGTAAGTTTCCTTATGGAAAATATAAATATGATGCTAGGCTTCAATTACAATTGGTGGACACAGAAGTTGCTTGGGAAAAAGCTAAAACGGCTAACTCCGAAGAGGCTTATCAGATTTTTATGAGAGATTATGCGGGATCTAAGTACAATGCACAGGCTTTTGCTAATCTAACTAAAATAAGACAAGAAGGTACCTGGAATAGGACTAAAATGTTGAATACAGCAGAGGCTTACAGTGATTTTATTTCACGTTTTCCATTTTCTGAATACATTCCCGAAGCAAAGAATAAATACGCCAGTATCCAAAGTGAGGCAGAATGGAACAGGATTAAAAATTTTAATAATGTAGCTGTTTTTGAAAATTATGTAAAATCTTTTCCAAATAGTGTATTCAAGGATCAGGCAATAGCCAAAGCTAAATCATTGAATAATAATGCGCCTTCATCAAATGTAATGGCTTTTAAAGCACCAGTTTCCTCTGCGAATAATTCAAGTATTCAAACAAACAATAGACCTAAAAATGAACCTCAAAAAGTAGAAAAACCTGAAAAGAAAGACATAGGGGCAGAAAAATGGTTTCAAGCCAATGCATTAAATACCATAGAAGCATACCAGGATTTTTTAAAAGAGTTTCCTAAACATAAGTTTTCTCCTTTAGCAAAAAAGGAATTAGCATTATTCGACGAACAAACCTGGATGAGGGCCAAAGCGGCAAATACTAATGAAGCTTATGAAAATTATCAACAGCTTTTTCCAACTGGCAGGTATTTTAAGGAAGCTAAAAAGAAAATTTTAGATCAAGAAGTGGAAACCATTCTGGCGGGAGATTATCAGTCTTTACCTGCTATGAATAAAAGTGAGTCCCTTCCAGGTTCTAAACTAAACGAAATCACCATAAAAAATATTACAGGATTTACCCTTACTATTATTTATAGTGGTCCCGTTAGCGAGAAAATAGAAGTAAAAGATGGGAGTATGTATGTCGTTAAATTACCAAACGGTCAATATAATATTACGGCTACTTTATCTTCCGATTTAATTGGTTCATTTGTAGGTAAGGAAAATTTGACGGGTGGAAAATATGAAACCAAATTTTTCCTTGGTTATTAATTCCTTACTCGACAGATCTTTTACTAATCAATCTTTGCTTCGCATAATATGTGTCATCCTCAACTTGGTCACCGTCCCAATCCATAAGACTAGTCATAAAGATTTGGCCATTTTCAAGTTCAATTTTATATTCAAGAGTTTGATCTGATTGAGTTAAGGTTAAGGTATCTCCTTTGATTTTCCAAATACCATAATATTCACTAATCAGGGAATTATCTCTGCCTCTAAAAGTTTGATGATACTTTTTGTCTTTATCAAAAAACATTCTGAATGGTTTAACTTGAAATTGGTTTTCCCACGTTTCTTCTCTAGCTTCAAATAAAGAATCTTTTCCAACAGATTGATACGAATCAATTTTGACACTCATATACGTTATTTGCCAAGTGCCTGGAATTTGTTCACTTAAAGCCTGGGCTTTTTGCTGATTCTTTTCTTCTGCGCTTGGTCCACAACCTAGTAGGGTTAATAAAACAATGATAAAAAAGTAGTTTAGAATTAATTTCATCTGATTTGACAATTTTCTTGTAAAAATACGAATTATGTTGAAATAGGTCTTAAAACTATTTTTTGTATTTTAAATTTACTTTTAAAACTTTTCTTCCCTTGTTTTGGTTAGTATCTAATCAAAATCATTGCTTTGAATATTTCCAAAAGTTTTCTCAACTGCGACAGCTTGAATTTTTTCGAGCTGTTAAAACCATCGGCTGGAACTGCCCCAGATGGTTCGTTTTCTTTAAACTTTACTATTTTTGAAGACCTCAATGAGATAGCATTAAAATGGTCATTAATGGATTCAAATGAAAGTTTAAATCCTTGGCTATCCTTTGATTTTCAAAAAAACATGGTAACAGCAATGCCGGAAAATGTAAAGGTTTTGTATGGTTGCTACTCATTTGGAAATGAAATAAAGGGATATTTTCCAATTTATTTTTATGATTTTTCTTTAGATAAAAGTTTTCGGGAAAAAAATCCGATTAAAAGAATTTTAGGTAAATTAATTAAAGGAAAAATCTTGTTAATGGGTCAAATATTTTCAACCGGAACTAACTACCCATTCAGTGAATATTTAAGAGACCAACATTTTCAAAAAGAACTACATCATTTCCTTCATAGTATTGCGTCCAGGTATAAGGCAAAAGCGATCCTATGGAAGGATTTCTTTTCAGTTTGTGCTGCCTTGGAACAGAATGGTTATTTTTCTTTTAAGTATCAGCCTGCCATGATAATGGCCATCGATAATCATTGGGAAACTATGCATGATTATGAACAATTTTTGTCGTCTAAGTATAGGATTAGATTATCAAGGGCCAGAAATAAAATGAAAGGTATTACCTGGAAAACTTTGAACAAAGAAGAAATAATACATTCACAAGCAGATTTACATCGGTTATATATAGGAATTTTATCTGAAGCCACATTTAAAATGTCTACGGTTCCGGTGTCTTATTTTTCAAGTATGAAAGAGGCTTTTAAAGAAAAGTATAACATAACGGCGGGTTATTTGGATGGAAAATTAATATGTTTTTATTCTACATTAGTTAACGGCAAAACCCTTGAAGCAAATTTGACAGGATTTGAAGAAAAAACAAATCTAAAAATGCAATTATACCTGAATATGTTATTTTTAATGGTTGAAAATGCCATTAAACTAAAAGTGGGGAAATTAAACTTTTACCGTACTGCCATGGAAATTAAGAGTTCAGTAGGGGCAGTTGGAAAAGACACTATGGTCTATATAAAACCAACATCTAAATGGTTGGCACCTCTATTTCCAATACTTATACCCTGGTTTTCACCCCAGAACATTGTTTGGAAATCTCGTTCTCCTTTTAAAGCAATATTTTCATGAGTCTATTTTTTCCAAGTCTCCCTTTTTGGAGTTGGATAGGATTATTTAGTTCTGCATACTTCATTGGTATGGCGAAAGGTGGAATAAAAGGTACAGCCTTATTAGTTATACCCATCATGGCTATTATTTTTGGTGGCAAAGTATCGTCCGGTATAGTTTTACCGATGTTACTTTTTGCCGACTTATTTGCCGTTAGACATTATAAGGGACATACAGAATGGAAGACGTTGTGGAAATTGTTACCCATGGCATTATTAGGGATTATTATGGGACATTATCTTGGTATGTATGTTTCCGATGCCATTTTCAAATTATGGATGGCAGGTATTGTTTTTGGAAGTTTAACCCTAATGTTATTTCAAACCAAAGGATTAGTTAATGAAAAAATGGTTGGGCATCCTATTTTTGCTTCTATTATCGGACTTTTAGGTGGTTTTAGTACGATGGTGGGTAATGCTGCCGGACCTATTATGTCTGTATATTTATTAGGCCTTAAACTGCCCAAGCTCCTGTTTTTAGGTACAGGAGCCTGGTTTTACTTAACGGTTAATATTATGAAGTTACCATTTCATATATTCTCTTGGAAAACTATAAATGCAGATAGTCTGATGTTGAATATATTGGGCATTCCATTCCTGGTTTTTGGCTTTTTTTCCGGTACCTGGATAGTACAACATTTAGAAGAAAAGACATTTAGGAAACTAGTCATCTGGATGACCGTGTTGGCTGCAGCCAGACTCTTATTTGATGTCTGGATTTAATCCAAGAGCCGTTCCACTCCAATCTGGATCTGCTGCGGCATGCCATTTTCCTAAAGAAGCGTCATAATATAGAGCATGAACTCTACCCATTTGACCGGGTAGTTTAACCTCCTCTAAAGGCAGATTTAATTTTTTTAAATTAGGTATGGTTTGAGGGTGTTGCCATAGATTCCCTTCATGATTTTCCACCAATAATTTTTCAGGTAATTGATAAATCCTTGCCGCTTCAACGGCTTTTTCCAACGATAAATTTTGATCAATAAATCGACTTATTACTTGTACTACGGCGGGAACAATTCTGGCGCCACCTGCGGCTCCCAAAGCTAAAACTGGCTTTCCATCTTTAAAAACAAGCACGGGAGAAATATGAGAAGAAGCTCTCTCTAATGGTTCCATGTTACCCAGGTAAGGCCCCATGGTAGTTGCAAAAAGGAAACCGTGTTTTTCTGAGGCTACTTTTGACCCAAGAAGAGGTCCTAAAGATTGAGTAACAGAAACCACATTTCCTTTTTGATCGGAAACAACAAAGTGAGTCGTGTGCCCATCCGAATGTAAATTAGTATCATATTTCATGGTAGGCGGTAATGGAGCCAACCATCTCTCATTGGCAAAAGGGAGACTTGCTACTTTGTCTTCATCTTTTTTTAGTAAGGGTCTGTCCTCATAAGCTTTGTGATGTGCTGCGGCATGAGCAAGAACCCATTTTGTTTCATCAGCCTTAGCAAGATCAGTCTTTTCTAATAAATTAAGCATTTCAATGACAATGGCGCCATAACAGGGTAAACCCATAGCTACAATGTCATACCCTCTGTAACTGCCTTTTATAATTTTAGCATCTAAAGCGTTATATTGTTGTAAATCAGATGTTTTTAAAAAACCTCCACCTGAAATAATTTCATTTGAAATGTCTTTAGCTATTTTACCATTATAAAAGCTTTTTCCGCCGTCTTTTGATATTTTTTTAATAGTCTTGGCAAGTTGAGGTTGTCTAAAAAGCGTATTTGCTTGTCGAGTTGAATCATTGATCAAAAAATGTTTTATGGATCCTGGAAAAGTGGATAAAGAACGCCTGACCATAGATTGTCTTAATGCCTCATCTGGTAGTAAGGCAAATCCGTATTTTGCTATATTTATGGCATGAGCCAATACTTTGTAGAGCGGTAATATTCCATTTTCTTTATGCATTTTAATAATACCTTTTACCATACCTGGTATCCCAATGGTTTTAAAACCATCTTCTGCTTTTGAAATATCAGGAATATACTTCATAGGAACCTGAGTGGTGGCGTCAATGCCTTTTGGGCCTGTATTAAAATTGTAATACAATGCCTGGAGTCTTCCCCCCAATCCACTCATGCTTGGTTCAGTAACAGCAAGAACAAAAGAGGCTGCCACAGCAGCATCAAAAGCATTCCCTCCTTCTTCCAGAATTTTAAGGCCAACCTCGGTCGCTAAGGGATGCGCCGTCGCTATAACTCCTTTAGAAGATGACGCAGATTTTTGAGCATGCAAATAATTAAAGCTGTACAGCAAAATAAATAAGTAACAAATATTGTGTTTCATTTTAATATTCATTTGATAGGTGTTTTGCCGAAAGTAAAGGAAAAAATTTTATTTTTTCCATTTTCCGTCAATAATTTCTTTATGCAAATGAGAAACACCCAAGTCACTTAACATTCCGGGTATTCTGTGATTGTGAGTATCAGAAATGAAAATCTGACCCTTGAAATTAGTAATTAAATGGTTAATTAGAGATTGGACTCTATACGGATCGAGTTTATCAAAAATATCATCCAATAATAAAATAGGATTAATACCTAAACATGTCTTTAAAAAAGTAAATTGAGCTAATTTTATCGCTAATAAGAAAGATTTCCTTTGCCCTTGTGAGGCATATTTTTTCAATGGATTTTCTTCCAGGGTAAATAAAAGATCATCTTTGTGTATCCCAACTGAAGTTCGTTGCAAAAATACATCTCTCTTTTTGTTGAATGACAGTAAGTTTAGTAGGGAATCACCATCTAATTTAGATTGGTATTCCACCCCAACCGTTTCCTTATCATTAGAAATTTTTTGATAAATTTCATTGAAAACTGGGTTAAATAGTTTAAGAAATTCAGTCCTTGCATGATGTATATAAGCGGCTGGTTTTTCTAATTGTTCATCGTAAATATCCAGTAAGATTGCGTCACTGGTTTTTTCACTGGCAATTTGTTTTAAATAGGCATTTCTTTGGTGAAGCACTCTATTATAATGCAATAAATGCGACAGATATGTGGTGTTGGTTTGAGCCAGTGTATTATCTAAGAATTTTCTCCTTAACTCACTTCCTTCCATAATGATTGAAATATCATCAGGAGCGATGAAAACAACAGGTAAAAAACCTATATGCTCGGATAGTTTGTTTAATGGATTCAGATTTACCTCAAATACCTTAGCTTTATTTGGCTGAACTTTTGCGACAATTTTTTCATGTTGTTCTAACCTGGAGTAATGGCCTTCTAATCTAAAATAATCAGCACCAAACCTTGATACCAAAGAATCATTCGTACTTATATAGCTCTTAGTCATACTTAAATAGTAGATGGCGTCCAATAAATTTGTTTTACCCATGCCATTAAGACCTGTAAAACAATTTATTACGGGATTAAAGTTAAACTCCTCCCATTCGTAGTTTTTATAATTTGTTAGAATGAGTTGATTCATCCACATGCTTAAACAGGCATTTTCCACTTTCTAAAAACAAATAAACAAGGATTTAATAAAATTGGTGGCTTTCAATTTATATCTTCTACAATAATAGTTTATATTTGTCACGATTTAAAAAAATCAGGATTTTTAAAAAAAATAGAGGGTATGAACACCGTCGTAGACAAAAAAAAGACAGGCAAGGGAAATCTTACATCTAATGGGCATCCTAAGGAAAGGTATCTTTTTTGGTTTGAATTGATGTTGAGAATCCGTAGATTCGAGGAAAAAGCCTTGATGATGTATGGTCAGCAGAAAATTCGTGGTTTTTGCCACGTATACATTGGACAGGAAGCGGTAGCTGCTGGCATAGAATCGGTGATTCGCAGGGAAGATGGTATTGTCACGGCTTACCGTCAACATGGTATTGCTTTGGGCAGAGGCATTAGTGCCAAATCTGCTATGGCCGAACTTTACGGAAAAGCCACTGGCGTAGTTAAGGGAAAGGGTGGATCGATGCATTTTCTGAGTGCAGAACACAAGTATTTTGGTGGAAATGGTATCGTTGGTGCCCAAATTCCAATAGGTACAGGTATTGCTTTTGCTGAAAAATATAAAGGTACCGATAATTTATGCGTTACCATGTTTGGTGATGGAGCCGCTCGTCAAGGTGCGCTGCATGAATCCTTTAATATGGCAATGAGCTGGAAATTACCTGTTCTATATATTGTTGAAAACAATGGATATGCGATGGGTACCTCGGTAAACAGAACGAGTAATGTGGTTGAGTTATATAAAATGGGTCTTTCTTATGATATGCCCAGTGAAGCAGTAGATGGTATGTCTCCGGAAGCTGTTCATGATGCAATAGCTCGTGCCGCCGCTCATATCAGAGCAGGTAATGGTCCTTATTTTTTAGAAATCAGAACCTATAGATATAAAGGTCACTCCGTTTCTGATCCCGCTAAATACAGAACTAAAGAAGAGGTTCAATCCTACCAGGATAGAGATCCTGTAAAAATAATTGAAGTAAAAATGTTGGAAGAAAAAATTGCTACCGAAAAAGAAATTCAGGCAATTAAGGACAAAATTAAAATTGAAATGGAAGAGGCTATTGATTTTGCTGAAAATTCGCCTTTACCACATCCTGATGAACTTTATACAGATAATTATATGCAAAAAGATTATCCCTTCATAATGGATTAATTTTTTTATAAAAATTCATAAAGAAATTTTACTTTTGCATCTCATTTGAAATTAGTTCATCTTATTATTAAGGCAGTTAAATTAATATGGCAAAAACGTCTCAAAATCCTAAACAAGATGAAGTTCTTGTAGATATCGTTGAAGTTCGCAATAAAACGCAGGAATTTTATCATAAATATCAAAACATTATTAATTATGGTGGTGCTGCATTGCTCATCATCATTGTTGGTTTAGTTGCATATAACTTTCTATATAAACAGCCAAGACAAATAGAAGCCATTGAGCAAATGGCTCAAGCTCAGCGTCTTTTCGAAAGAGATTCTTTCGCCGTTGCTCTTGAAAATCCAGGAGGTGGATTCGCTGGTTTCCTTGGTATTATTGAAAATTATGGTGGAACACCAGCAGCAAATCTTGCGCACTACTATGCAGGTGTTTGTTACCTGAATTTAGGCCAGATTGAAGCGGCGCTTTCTTATATGGAAGACTTTTCACCTAAAGGTACCGTTCTTGCTGTGATGAAAGAGGGTATTATTGGTGATTGTCATGCAGAACTAGGTGATCTCAAGAAAGCAATGAAGTATTATATTAGTGCTACAGAAATTCTTGATACCGATGAACTTATGACCCCTCATTATCTCAAAAAAGTAGGTATGTTACATCAGCTAAATGGTGATAACAAAGAGGCTATTGAGGCTTTTCAAAAGATTCTATACGATTATCCTAACTCTTTCGAAGCTACTGATATTGAAAAATATATTGGTAGATTAGAAGCAAACTAAAATAATTTGTCATCATCATCAAATGGTCTTTCCCTTTATGATGAAACGAAAATGCCGAATATCCTTGGTTGGAAGTTCGGCATTGTCGTTTCTGAATGGAACAGTGGTATCATGGAGAATCTACTCGTTGGATGTAAAGATACCCTCATTCGTCATGGGGCTAATATTAACGATATAGTTACCTATCAGGTTCCTGGTTCCTTTGAATTGCCCGTAGGCGCAAAAATACTTGCGAATAAAAATCAAGTTGACGCTATTATTTGTCTGGGTTGTCTCATTAAAGGGGATACTGCACATGATGAATATATTGCAAGTGCTGTGGCTAATGGTCTCACTCAAATAGGGGTTATGTTTGATATCCCTTGTATATTTGGTGTTCTAACTGTACTTAATGAACAACAGGCCATCGATCGGTCAGGTGGAAAATATGGAAATAAAGGCGTTGAAGCAGCAGTTACTGCCATAAGAATGGCAGCATTGAAAAGATTGCTTTAAGATGAAACTACACTTGATTGATACGGGCACCTTTAAACTCGATGGTGGGGCCATGTTTGGTGTTGTTCCTAAAGTTTTGTGGCAAAAATTAATTCCTCCTGATGATATTAACAGGATTGAGTTAGGAATGAGGTGCCTTCTTATTGAAACAGAAGACAGATTGATTTTAGTCGATACTGGTATTGGTAATAAAAATCATGATCAGTTCATTAAATATTTTTCTCCTAAGGACACTCATCTTCTTGTTGATAATTTAAAACAAAAAGGTTTTTCTGCGTCCGATATTACCGATGTGATTTTAACCCATCTTCATTTTGATCACGCAGGAGGTGCCGTTAGTTTAAACGAGAATAATCTACTTTCTCCCACTTTCCCAAATGCAAATTATTGGTCAAATGCAATCCACTGGGAAAATGCTATACATCCCAATATAAAGGAAGCACCCTCTTTTATTAAAGACAATTTTATTCCGCTACAAACATCTGGTCAATTGAAATTTATTCCATGTACTGATTCTGATTACCCGTTTATCCACGGTTTGAATATTAGATTTGTTTATGGACATACATTGGGTATGATGTTACCCATTATAAATATAGAAAATCAAACATTTGTTTATTGCGCTGACCTTATTCCTACCATTCATCATTTGTCGCTATCTTATATCATTGCTTATGATATTCAACCTCTTGAAACTATAAAAGAAAGAAGTTCATTGATAGAGGAAGCCTTAAAGAACGATTATGTACTTATCCTTGAACATGATGTAGAGCATTCCTGTATTAAATTAATGAGAAATGATAATAGAAAAATTCAAGCAATACCATATTTTTTAAAGTAAAATTATAATTTAGAGGGATAATCATTTTTTATGAGTCTTTCATACAAGTTATTAATCTCATTTATTTGTTTTTTTCAATTTGCATGTCTTTCCGTTTTTTGTCAGCTTCGAATATCAGGAAATATAAATGAATTTATTAATCTATCAAGTGGTCTCTATAAAGGATTGGCGGTAGATAAATTTGGTTTTGTTTGGATGGCAACGGATGAAGGTTTATACAGATTCGATGGTAAAAAGTCAACCTTTTACAACGAAGCATGTCCCGGAGGCTTTTTAAAATCTATTAAAGCACTTTCTGATGGTTCTCTTATCGTAACGCATGATAAAGGAGTAACAAAAATAATCCCTCATATTTATTCACCGAAATTTGAAATTCTTGCCGTTGGTGAATTATTTGCTACGAAAGATAAAATGTTTTATCCCAAAACAATATTTGAAGATTCAAAAAATAGATTGTGGATAGGCGAGGATAATGGAATTTAATTAATTAAAAATGGAAAAAGGACTAAATTTTTCCCTGAAAAAATGAATACCCCTGGGAGTATTTTTAGAAATTTTTCAATAGCTGAAGATTATTCTGGCAATATATGGGCCATTTCCTTTAATGGTGAATTTTTTAGGTTTTCAGAAATGTTGGAAAAATTTATTTTTACTCCTCTTCCCACTAAAATAGAAAAGATTACTCAGCTTTTTATTATTTCAAAGAATACTTTTCTAATAGGTTCAAGCTCAGGTTTGTTTAAACTTGAATTATTACCTGATTTAACCTTTGATAAAATAATGCCTTTGAAAGTACCTACGGGTATTACTTCAGGCGTAATTTTTGACAGACAAATTTATCTGGGAACTGAAAATGAAGGCTTATTTATCCTCAATATTGATAATCTCGATAAACCGTATCTTAAAATTGAGGATTTACCGTTTGATGATATAGTAGATTTATCTTATGATAAAAATAATGGCCTTTGGATTGTGAGCAGTGAATCTTTTGCTACTTTTAAAACTGGTTTTTTTGAAAAAATAGATTTAAGTATTCCAAATTTACCTGTAGATGCTATTTTTGAAAATAATAAGGGTGTTATTTTTGTATCTTCTGGGGGATTTTTAGATATGATATCTTTTTCTGGTAATACCTGGAAAATAGCTCAAAAAATAGCAAAAGGTGCAAGATCTATAACGGCTATCTTTGCTAAAGATGATGAGGTGTTTTTAGGTAATTTAGATGGAAAAGTACTAAAATATAGTCTTAAATATAAAACATTAAAAGAATTATCATTACTCAATAGGGGTTTTAAAATTAATCAGATCTATAAGGATTTAAATCAAAATTTATGGGTTCTTGGTAATCCTCAGTACGGTGTTCTGAGAATGGATAAAATTAATAGGTTGAAATTTTATTCGCTGGATCAGGAAAAAGGAATTAGAGTTATCACTCAGGAAGTTAATGGAAATTTATTCTTTGGGGGAAGTTCTTCTAGTGCCTATCTTTTTATTTATAATGAAAATGATGATAAATTAATCAATATTAGTGTTCCTTTGCCCTTTTCCATAAAGGGTGATTTTTATATTAATCAGATTTATGCTCCCAAAAAAGGCGAATTACTTCTAGCTTCTAATCAAGGTTTGCTCCAATATCAATATTCTTCAGCATTTCCATCCACTGGCAAGATAAAAAGACTGAGATGGGATAAATTAGAAGAAAATGTAAATGTCGTAGCCATCGCAAAAAGTATAAATAATGATTTATGGATTTCAACAAGTGAAGGATTGGTTCTTATTACACCAGATCAACAACTTGTATATGACAAAAATGCAGGAATTCCCGGAAGGATTCTTGCTCCAAGAGGAATTATTAATGATCAGCGCGGATTTATTTGGGTAGGTGCATCAAAAGGACTTGGATTATTAAGAAGAGATAAAAGTGGGAACAAAATTTCAGCAAAACCATATATTCAATCTATTTCAATCAATGGAATTAAAAAAGAAAGTAGTAATCTTTCCAAACTGAATATTCATTTTGGCGATAATATTGCTATTCAATTGTTTTCTTCAATGTTTCCATCTAATGAAGTGAAATATCAAATCAAATATGATGAAGATTCAAATTGGTATCCTATAACTTCCGGAAGTGAACATTTAATATCTAATATTGGCTCAGGTAAAGTGACTTTTTGGTTTCGTTCCCAAAGAGCTGGCGGATTTGAATGGAGTGTACCTTTAAAAGTTGAATTAAATGTTTCTAAACCTTGGTATTTTTCTTTTTGGGGTGTATTCTTGTGTTTATTTGTTTTTTTTGTATCTGTTACATTAGTGGTTAGATTTTTAGCCCAGAAGAGACAACTTCAACTTGAAAGGGACAAATATCTAAAATTGAAAGAGGAAAGTTATCAAAAGGAGTTAATTCAAAGAGATAAACAATTCACAACCTATACCTTACAACTCATTCAAAAAAATGAATCAATGAGAGCACTTCAAGCGGCTGTTTTTGATTTAAAAAGAAGCTTAGGTGAAAGAAGTCAATCCAAATTGAAGCATATTCTTTCACTAATAGATTTTAGTTTCAGAAATGATGATGAATGGGAAAGGTTTAAATTTTATTTTGAAGAAATTCATCAAGGATTCTTTGAAAAACTTTTATTTGTTTTTCCGGATCTTACCGCTCAGGAATTAAGATTATGTGCGCTAATACGATTGAATTTGTCAATTACTGAACTTGCTTCAATTTTAGGAATATCTGTTGAAAGTGTAAAAACAGCCAGGTTTCGATTGAGAAAAAAACTAAATGCAGCTTCTATTCATCATTTAATTGATATTATTATGCAAATTTAAAATTGATATATTGCTATTTAAATAATTGATTATCAATATAATAAGGCTATATGTCAACTAATTATAACAAAGATATGTGATTCGTTTTACCTTTTATAAATCTTAATAATAAGATATTAGCATCAACCAAAAAAGATATTTTCTTTGGTGAATTCAATATTTACAAAAACAAAAATTAGCGTTTATGGGTAATCAAAGGCCAAAATTCCATTTTGGAATGTTATTATTGGTTTTTCTGCTCGCAATTTCATCTTTGCAAGCGCAACGCATTATTTCAGGAAAAGTAACTGATGCTACATCTGGAGAAGCATTAATTGGTGCTAATGTGTTGCTTACAGGTTCTAATATTGGTACTATTACTGATTTAGACGGCTTGTATAGATTAGAAGTTCCGGAAAACCTTAAAAAAATTAGTTTTTCATATACTGGTTACACAGAGCAAATCATTGAAATCGGAACGGTTAATCAGATTGACATCGCATTACGTGCGGGCCAACAATTAGACGAAATTGTAGTGATTGGGTATGGTTCTGTGAAAAAAGAAGATGCAACGGGTTCCGTGCAATCTGTTAATTCAGCAAATTTCAATAAGGGTGCTATTACAGGAGCTCAGGAGTTACTGGCAGGTAAAATGGCAGGTGTTCAGATTACACCTGCCGCTGAACCAGGGGGTGGAGCTGCTATTCGCATCAGAGGTGGGTCTTCACTCAGTGCTGTAAATGATCCTCTTATCGTAATTGATGGTATTCCAGTTGAAAATAGTGGCATTGCAGGTTCACGAAACGCATTAAATATTGTCAATCCTGCAGATATTGAAACATTTACTGTTTTAAAGGATGCTTCTGCAACGGCTATTTATGGTTCAAGAGCTTCCAACGGAGTTATTTTAATCACAACAAAAAAGGGTAAGCTTGGTAAAAAGTTATCACTGGGTTACAATGGAAGCATTGGTTTTAGCAACAGAAGAAATGAAATTGATGTCTTAAATGCCGATGAATACAAAGCTTTAATTACCTCAAGATTTCCGGAATCTCATCCTTCCAGAAAATTGCTTGGAACAGCAAACACAGATTGGCAAGCCGAAATATTTCAGACAGGGATTACTCATGATCATAATGTTAATCTTTCAGGTGGATTGGGTTTGATTCCTTACAGATTATCCTTGGGGGTTACTGATAGGACTGGTATTCTTAAAACAGATGCTTTCAATCGTTCTACCGCTGCATTAAACTTATCTCCAGGGTTTTTGAATAACACACTTCAGGTAAATGTAAGCCTCAAAGCTATGCAATCTGAAAACACATTTGCTAATACAGGTGCCATTGGATCGGCAGTTTCTTTTGACCCAACAAAGCCGGTACTGGGTGAATCAGGTAAATTTGGTGGATTTTATACCTGGCTTCAAAATGATGGTACACCAAATCCATTAGCACCAGCTAATCCAATGGCTTTATTACAATTATCTAACAATACCTCAAAAGTAAATCATTATATTGCGAATGCCTCATTTGACTATAGAATGCCATTTCTTCCGGATTTGAGGGCAAATTTAAATCTTGGTTATGATGCATCAAGAGGGGAGGGAACAAATATTGTTGATCAAAATGCTGCTTTTGCTTTTACCAACAAAGGGTATAAAGGTGAGTACTGGCAAGATAAAAAGAATAGCTTGTTAGAATTCTATCTTAATTACGCTAAAACATTCGGTAAATCTTCATTCAATATGATGGGTGGCTACTCCTGGCAACATTTTTTCATCGAAGATTACAATTATGGAACAAATTTTGCCGGAGATAAAGTGCTTAATCCAGAAAATTATGACCCTAAGGAATATTATCTGGTATCCCTTTTTGGAAGAATGAATCTTGATTTGGGAGGTAGATTATTGTTAACTGCTACCCTCAGACAAGATGGTACATCCAGATTTTCTGCCGATAATCGATATGGACTTTTTCCAGCAGCTGCCTTGGCATTGAAAATACTTGATGCTGAAGGTAAGGGTACTTTTTCAAACCTAAAGCTTAGATTGGGATATGGTGTAACCGGACAACAAGATATTGGTGGAGATTATTACCCATACCTGGCCCGATATTTAGCCAGTCAATCTAATGCAACCTATCAATTTGGCTCAGAATTTGTTACAACCTTGCGTCCCAATGGTTATGATGCGAACATTAAATGGGAGGAAACAACCACTTATAACGCAGCAGTAGATTTTGGATTATTTTCAGATAAACTTACTGGTTCCATAGAATATTATCAGAGAAAAACAACGGATCTGATTAATTTCATTCCAGTTCCTGCTGGTACAAACCTAACCAATTTTATTAACACGAATGTTGGGGATCTTGAAAATAAAGGGGTTGAATTTTCCTTAAATGCGGATATTTTAAATACTAAAAAATCAGCATTGTCTATAGGATTTAATATTACCATGAACAGGAACAAGATTACCAGATTAACAGCCACGGACGATCCGAATTATAAAGGTGTTTTTACAGGTGGTATTTCTGGTGGTGTTGGAAATACTATTCAAATTCACTCAGTTGGGTATCCTGCAAATTCATTTTTTGTATACGAACAGGTTTATGATGCGAAGGGTATTCCTATTGAAGGACTTTATGTTGATAGAAATAAGGATGGTAGGGTAACACCAGATGATCGCTACCATTGGAAGAAACCCGCCCCGGATGTTTTTTATGGTTTTAATTTAAACTATAGATTAGGTAATTTTGACCTTTCTACTGCGGCAAGAGCCAACATAGGAAATTATATCTATAATAACGTATTGTCTAATCAGACAGCTTATAACAATCTGTATAATGCCACAGGTATATTGAATAATCTTCAATCCGGGGCTTCAGAAATAGATTTTTCAATTCCACAATATTTTAGTGATCATTTCATTCAAGATGGATCCTTTTTAAGGGTAGATCACCTAACTGCAGGTTATAATTTTAACAAAAAAGGTAAAATTAGCAATCTCAGACTTTCAGCTACTATGCAAAACCCATTGTTAATCACTAAATATCAGGGACTGGATCCTGAAATTTTTGGTGGTATTGATGGAAATATATATCCAAGATCAAGAACCCTATTAATTGGCCTGAGTGCAAATTTTTAAATCAGAAAAAAGATGAATATGAAATTATTAACTCCTTTGAGCCGTTGGTTTATTATCGTTGGTATCTTGTTTTTATCCTCTTCTTGTTTTAAGGATTTAGAAACAATTCCATTAGATAAAGATGTTATAACCTCTGCGGTTGTCTATAACGATCCAAAATCTTATCGGCAGGTTCTGGCTAAATTATATGCCGGACTAGCCGTTTCAGGTCAGCAAGGTCCTGCTGGTCAACCAGATATTAGTGGAATTGACGAAGGATTTTCAACCTATTTACGTCAATACTGGAAAGCACAGGAATTACCTACAGAAGAGGCCGTTATTGCCTGGAATGATGGGAACATAAAGGATTATCACGAACAGGACTGGGATGCAAACAATGAGTTTATTGCAGCTATGTATAACCGTATCTTTTATCAGATTTCACTATGTAATGAGTTTTTGAGGGAAACAACTGATGAAAAGTTAAGCAGTAGAAATACAGATGCAGCCACACGTTCTGATGTAGAAAAATTTAGGGTTGAAGCCCGTTTTTTGCGCGCATTAAGTTATTATCATGCACTTGATATGTTTAGGAATGTTCCATTTGTAACTGAAAAGGATAAAGTAGGGGCATTTTTCCCAGAACAGATTTCAGCAAATGACCTTTTTAATTTCATTGAAACGGAATTGAAAGAAATAGAGACAAAAATGGTGGCTCCAAGAACGAATGAGTATGGAAGGGCTGATCAGGCTGCTGCCTGGTCTCTTCTGGCGAAATTGTACCTGAATGCTGAGACATACACTGGCCAGAAGAAATACACTGAATCTTTAACCTTTTGCAAAAAGGTAATTGGTGCTGGTTATACACTCCAAGCTGATTATAAGCATCTTTTTACAGCGGATAATCACAAAAGTAAGGAAACTATTTTTGCTATAAATTTTGATGGAATAAAAACTAGAACCTGGGGGGGAATGACCTTTGTAGTGCATGCTGCCGTAGGTGGAAAAATGAATCCCGCTAATTTTGGTGTGGATGGTGGTTGGGGAGGAACCCGTGTAACGAGTGGTTTAGTTAAAAAATTCCCTTCAACAAGTTCTGGCAGCGTTTTAGTAGCTCCTTCTGCTGGTAATACTTCGAAATATCCAAAATTATTTATTCCTGGATCTTACCAGAAATGGGATCCTTCCAATGCAAATACGGTTATTACCTCTCCTGGGAATAATGGTAAATATGAGGGATACTTTTGGTTTGATGGAAACACAGAATTCAAAATTAATGCTGGGCCTAATTGGGATGTTAATTTTGGGGATAACGGTGCCGATGGTAAATTAGACCAAAATGGGGATAATATTAGAGTGGTAAATGCCGGGTTTTATAAATTGAATGTTGATTATCAGGCAAAAACATACACTTTGAACAAAACGATTTGGGGATTGATTGGATCAGCAACTAAAAATGGTTGGGATTCAGATCAGGATTTGAAATATGATGCAAAAGAAAATGCATGGATCATTACCGCCGATCTTGTAAAAGGTGAAATCAAATTCAGGGCAAATGATGGCTGGGATTTGAATTATGGTGACGATGGTGGTAATGCAGTCCTTGAAGCTGGTGGTGCAAATATTGTAATTCCGAGTGCAGGAACTTACAATATTAAATTATTCCTTAACAAACCAGATTATACCTATGCCATAGAATTGGCTAGTTTTGATAGCCGTTCTCTTTTCTTTACAGATGGTCAGGAATTGGAAATAGCTGACATATCTCAATTTACAGATGGATATGCTGTTACAAAATTTACCAACCTTACCTCAACGGGAGGAAATCCCTCTGATTTAACTTTTATTGATACTGATTTTCCTCTCTTTAGATTAGCCGATATTTATCTAACTGCTGCTGAGGCAATTGTAAGAGGTGGTACTGGAGGCTCAGCAGCTGATGCATTGAATTATGTGAATATTGTAAGAAGAAGAGCTTATGCTGGTCCAGGTGGTGATATTACTTCTGCACAATTAACCCTTGATTTCTTGTTAGATGAAAGAGGCAGAGAACTTTATTGGGAGGCTCAGCGTCGGACAGATTTGGTTCGATTTGGTAAATTCAGTGCAACAGATTATCGTTGGCCTTGGAAAGGTGGCGTAAAAGATGGTAGGTCGGTCAATAAAACCTTTGATGTATTCCCTATTCCTGCTTCCGATATAGGTGCTAATCCTAAATTAAAGCAGAATGCAGGTTATTAATCCTTAAATTAAATTAACATGTTACGAAAATATCTTGTTTTTTGTCTCTTCCTCTCCTTGATAGTATTTTCTTGTAAGGATGAAGAAGTGGGACCTATTTTAAATATCGGTGCTTCTCCTGAATTCACCGCGCCAACAGCCAACGCTTCGTATATACTAAAAGAAGCAGATGCGTTGAAAAATTTTGCTACTTTTACGTGGACTGCTGCAGAATATGGCTTTCAAGCAGGGGTTAATTACACCCTTGAAATGGCATTAACCGCTGAAAAATTTAAAGAACCCGTGGCGCTGGGTTCAGTAAATGCCTTGACTTTAATTCCTACCATTGGTAAAATAAATAGTATTATTATAGCTAAGGGAAAACCAGGTGGTGAACCTGTTTCTGTCGAATTTAGAATTGCTGCAACAGTAAATCCAGATATACCAACAATTTATTCTAAATCTCTGGTAGTCAATGTAACACCCTATGAATCAGTGATTGAATATCCTAAACTGCAAGTACCTGGTAGTTATCAGGGTTGGAATCCTGCAGATCAGAAAACAGTAATATTTTCTGCTAAAAGTGATGGAAAATTTGAAGGATTCGTTTTTATGAAACCAAATACGGAATATAAATATACAGTAGGCCCTTCCTGGGATTTAAATTATGGAGATGATGGTGCAGACGGCTCCTTAGATAAAAATGGTGCTAACATAACAGCTCCCGCCGAAGGCCTTTATAAACTTAACGTAAATATTAATTCCCTTAAACACGAAAAATTAAGGACCTCATGGGGATTAATTGGTTCTTCTACTCCCAAAGGTTGGGATAGTGACCAGGATTTGATTTACGATGAAACAACTAATACATTAAAGATTACCCTTAATTTAAAGGCTGGTGAAATCAAATTCAGAGCAAATGATGACTGGGGAATCAATCTGGGGGATGATGGTGCAAACCGCTCTCTTGAATATGGTGGTGCAAATATTGCTATTGCGACAGAGGGAAAATATTCCGTTGAGCTTTTCCTTAACAGAGCTATTTACACGTATAAGTTGACTAAAATTTGAAATATTGTTGAACTAATTCTACCTTAAGATTGGTTAAACAAATCTTTTTGTGAAGACGGACTGTTGCTATTTAGGAACAGTCCGTTATTTTATAATACTTTAACATGAAAAAATACATTTTCCTTTTTTTGTTTATTTTGGGAGTCCATTTACCGATAAGTGGTTCAAATCCCGCGCTTACAATAGATCATATTGAACCTTCCTTTTGGTGGGCAGGTATGAAAAACAAGGACTTACAGATTATGGTTCATGCCAAAGATATTGCCTATTTAAGACCAAAAATTAATTCACCGGGTATAAGATTGGTTAATGTGATTCAGACTTCCAATACGAATTATCTTTTTTTGAATCTGGAAATTCAACCTACTGTAAAACCTCAAACTTTTAGCATTGATTTTTTGAAGGATGAAAAAGTGGTTTTTTCTCACCCTTATACCCTAAAAGAAAGGAAAATGAATTCTGCAGCGCGGCAGGGCTTTTCAACGGCAGATGTCCTTTATCTGATTACGCCAGATCGCTTTGCCAATGGGGATCCGAGTAATGATAATCACCCGGATATGAGGGAAAAAGCAAACAGATCATTTAAAGGAGGCCGCCATGGGGGCGATATCGCAGGTATTATTAAAAATTTGGATTATATTAAATCCACCGGGTTTTCAGCCATTTGGCTCAATCCTGTTCTGGAAAATAATCAGACTGAATATTCCTATCATGGATACTCCATTACTGATTTTTATAAAGTAGATCCTCGCTTTGGTTCGAATGATTCTTACCTGGATTTAGTGAAAAATTGTCATGAAAAAGGGTTGAAGGTCATTATGGATATGATAGTAAATCATTGTGGTTCTTTTCATTGGTGGATGAATGATTTACCAGATACAGATTGGATTAATTTCGATAATAAGTTTGTTAATACCACCCATCAACGTGCTGTTATCCAGGATGTTCACGTAAGCGAATACGATAAAAAAATGTTTACAGACGGTTGGTTTGTAGAGACCATGCCTGACTTAAATCAAAAAAATAAATTGTTGGCAACTTATTTAATTCAAAATGCTATTTGGTGGATTGAATATGCTGATATTGATGGTATTAGAATGGATACATATCCTTATCCGGATAAAGATTTTATGAGCGACTGGACATGTGCTGTAATGTCTGAGTATCCTGGTTTTAATATAGTAGGGGAGGAATGGTCTGAAAATCCAGCCATTGTTGCTCATTGGTTGAAAGGAAAGGTGAATCCAAACGGTTATTCTTCCTGTTTGCCTGGAGCCATGGATTTTCCTATTCAAGGTGCATTGAGGAAATCATTAACCAATAATAATTGGTATCCTCTTTATGAGACGTTATCTATGGATTTTTTGTACCCTGATGCAAATAGTTTAGTGGTTTTTCCAGATAATCATGATATGAGCAGGCTTTACTCCCAGGTAAATGAAAATCTGGAACTGTTTAATCTTGGACTCACTTATATGTTAACCACCCGAGGTACCCCCCAAATCTATTATGGAACGGAAATTCTGATGTCAAATCCCGGTACAGATGATCATGGGGTCATTAGAAGTGATTTTCCAGGTGGTTGGCAAGGAGATCTAAAAAATGGGTTTTCAAATATCGGTCTTTCATCTAAACAGATTGAAACAAAAAACCATATACAAAAATTACTTAAATGGCGTGAAAAAAAAGGGGTAATTCACCATGGAAAAATGATGCATTTTGTCCCGGAAAATAATATTTATGTATATTTCAGATATGACAATGATGAAAAGGTTATGGTCGTCCTTAGTCTGAATAAAAAGGATGTCTCTCTGGATCTAAAAAGATTTAGAGAAATGTTACCCAGTTCATTCAAAGCAACTGAAATTATATCAGGCACAAATATGGATTTATCTGATTCCTTAATTGTACCTGCTTATAAATCTTTGATTTTATCACTGAAATAGCGTTTATTCAAGGGGTACTTACTTCTACCGCATCTTTTAGGATGTATATGAAATGCATAACGTCCTTGGTGTTTAGTGTAAGTACTCCTTGAAATGTTTTTACGTCATCGGTGTTATATCTTTTCGAAAATCCTTTTTTCATTTCAAGTTCAACAATAGTTTCTGAACCGGAACCTCCGCAGAAAAAACACATGGCCATAGGGACTTTAGAAATGACATATAAGTTTTTTGTTGCGTCAACAGGTATGACATAACCTTTAATTTTGACCTTTTTGTTTTTATAAGAATTTGGAATCGCACCAAATCTTGGCACCATAAATTTAGATTGGTGTTCCTCAAACCACACTAAATCAAAGTTAACATCGGATAATTTTTCCCAGCTTAGCAAAGGTTGCGCCTTAAGGTCAGGGAGCATAGTCAGATATAACCCAATGACTAAGTAAGTTACAATAGTATTAATCCTCACTTTCATTTCTTTTTCTTACAAAGATAAGATAATAAAATTTTTATTTATGAAACATTGTTGCATTTAAGTTGTTAAATGCACCTTTGAAATATATTTTAAATGATTAATTTTATAAAGTAAATACTGAACTTGAATGGTTAAGGTTTGTTGTTTACATCGTTAACTTCTCCTATCCTAGAAGAGTTCTCTCTTAGAGAATGAATGATGCCTCCTAAATTCACACGAAATTGAAATGTATAAAAATGGACATATTTTCACAAATGTTTTTAAGATTTAAGTCAGTCTGGTTTTCATTCCTTTTTCTGTTCTTATATCTAGGTGCTGTTGGTCAGAATAATAAGTTATCTGGTCGGGTCACCTCTAATGGAACCCCTTTAATTGGAGCTTCTGTTGCTATGGAAAACAGTAGTTTAGGCACCA
>BJGN01000040.1 GCA_014190515.1 Bacteroidota bacterium | reverse complement strand
CCAAAATACGGTGTTTGATGTTTATACGCAATCTACAAGCCAAAGAAGAAAAAATTAACTTCATTCCTCTTATCGGTCTTGTTTTTTATCCATTTTAACCATTTATTGGTCTTGTTTTTTGTAAATATTAGCACTTTATTGATTTGTATTTTGTATATTTATATTCTTTTATATTCAATTTGGATAGTTGCCGATGTACATTGAAAGGAAAATAGACACTGAATTGATGGAATGGTTTAGGACACCGTCAAGAAAACCACTTCTCGTTAGAGGTGCCCGTCAGGTTGGTAAATCCACGGCAATTAGAAACTTCGCAAAACATTTTGATTATTTTATCGAAATCAATTTTGACGAACAACCCTTATACCAACAATTATTCGAAAAAACGTCCGATGTTCACGATGTATTAGAACAACTCGCCATTATAACGCAAACGGAAATCATTGAAGGAAAAACCCTGCTTTTTCTCGATGAAATACAAGCTTGTTTACCTGCTATTTCCAAACTTCGGTATTTTTATGAAAAAAAACCAAACTTACATGTAATTGCTGCAGGCTCATTATTGGAGTTTGCTCTGGCGGAGTTACCTTCGTTTGGTGTAGGCAGAGTTCGATCTTTATTTATGTACCCGTTTTCATTTATTGAATTTTTAGGTGCTCTAAATGAAAATCGTTTAGTGAATATGTTGCAGCAATCAAATCCCTCAAAACCAATACCTCCTATTTTCCATGAAAAATTAAAAATTTATTTAAAGAAATTTTTGATTATTGGAGGTATGCCTCAGGCTGTTCAAACGTATGTCACCAAGGGCGATTTGTTGGAGGTTCAGCGTATATTGGACGATTTAATCATCGCCATTCAAGCAGATTTTGTAAAGTATAAAAAGAAAATTCCGCCAGCAAGTATCAAAGCTGTATTTGAAAGTATTGTAAATCAAGTGGGTACAAAATATAGATATACCAATAATTTTACTTCCTTAAACAATGTTGCCATCAAACAGGTAATTGATTTGTTGGAAATGGTAGGATTAGTTTATCCGGTCACCCATTCTTCAAGTAATGGCATACCTTTGGGAGCCGAAATAAATGGGAAGAAAACCAAATTATTGATTTTTGACACCGGAATTTATCAGCGAATATTAGGTCTTAAAGTGGCAGATCTTTTACTGAATGATGATGTTGAAGTAATTAATAAAGGCAATATCGCCGAGTTATTCGTTGGTTTAGAACTGCTTAAATCAAGTCATTGTTATGAAAGAACGGGACTTTATTACTGGCACAGAGAAGCTAAGAATAGTCAGGCTGAAGTTGATTACGTCATTCAAAATCAAGAGTTCATTGTACCCATAGAAGTAAAAGCAGGTACAAAGGGAGCTATGCAAAGTATGTATTTGTTCATGGAAGAGAAGAAATCTACCTTCGGCATAAGGGTTTCTTTAGAAAATTTTTCCGAATTTGAAAAAGTTAAAGTGATTCCGTTGTATGCAGTGTCAAATATTAAGAATAATGCATTTCAATGAAAGTGAAATACTTAAATTTATTCCATTTATTTAAGAAATTTGCATAATTACTACTCCTATTCCCTATCTTTAATTTAAAAGGGAAACATAAGATTTTATAGGGTTTTATCGTTGATACTTTCATAAATATTTAATCTAAGAAAATGAAAATATCTATTTTAACCATAATTATTTGTTTGAATGTAATTGGGTTAAATGCACAAAGATTGACAAATAGTGCCCGTTCAACCATAGGTTATATTGAAAACGGTAGGGTCATGGGAAGCAATCGCTCGACCCTTGGGTATTTCGATGGTGAAAGAATAATGAATAGTTCCCGCTCCACTATCGGTTATTTTGCCAACGGACGGGTTATGAATAGCTCCCGTACGACCATTGGATATCTCGAAAATGGACGAGTTATGAATAGCTCCCGTTCTACCATTGGATATTGGGAAAATGGTAGAATTATGAATAGCAGTCGCTCTACATTGGGCTATTACGAAGGGGTAAACGACGAACAAGCTGCTCTTTTCTTTTTCTTCTTTTTTTATGGTTCCGTTACCCCTAAAGTACCTACTATTTCTACAACAGCTATCAGTAATACGGGAAATACGACCGCTACCTCCGGGGGAAATGTAAGTGCAGATGGAGGGGCATCGGTGACTGCCCGCGGCGTGGTATGGTCTACCAATCCGACGCCAATAATAACCCTATCGACGAAGACATCAAACGGGACAGGAACGGGAGTGTTTTCCTCTTCTCTTACATCACTTTCGCCCAATACGACCTATTATGTCCGGGCATACGCAACTAATAGTACAGGTACAGCTTATGGTAATGAGTTCAGTTTTAAGACAAATTCCTCTTCAACACTTTCAGTTACGCCATCGATAATAACGTTTGGAACAATTGGAGGAGCCCAAAGCGTGTTTATTCGTTCAAATGCGGCCTGGAGCATTTCGGAAGGGTTTGACTTTATCTCGGTTTATCCAACATCTGGAAATGGGGATGCTTCAGTGACAATACAATGTAATGCCAATAATTCCCAACAAAGCCGCAGTGGATCGCTGTTGGTAAATGTCTCCGGATTACCAGTTCAAATGATTACTTTTACTCAGGAAAGCAATCAAGTAGCAAATACTACAGCAATCCTGACGGTTGATATTTCAAAAGCTGGAAAAGCACCTAAGGATCTGCTTGGCGTTAATCTCGGTCCAGGAACTTCGGTTAAAGGATATCAGGAGGCAGGAATTCGGGAAATAAGGACTCATGATTTTTATGGTCCTTTCGATTACTGGAATTATACCATTAACGCATTGGATACTACCGCAAAAAGGTTCCGGTCCTCTTTTGATCCAACCAAAGAAAGTTCGTATCATTGGAAAGAATCGGATGCAAAAATGGATACGATTATTCGCAACGGTTTCAAGGCCTTTTTCCGCCTGGGAATTAGTTATCCACATCATCCGGCTGTTCCGACTTTTCCGCCCCTGGACGCATCGGCTCAGAGTTTCATGACTTTTGGAGAAATAAGTCGCCGAACGGTAATGCATTACACAAAAGGATGGCATAATGGATTCACTTACCCAATACGCTATTGGGAAATATGGAATGAGCCCGATTTTAAAGAGAAATTTTGGAGTGGACCTCAGGGAACACCCATTAATTATTTCAACTTATACAAAAGTGCCAGTACTGCGATTAAGGAGGTGGACGCCCAGCTTAAAGTAGGAGGTCCGGGATTGGCTTATGCCAGCCTTTTCTTTAAGAATCAGGGTTATGTAACAGAATTCATGTCCTATTGTCAAACTAACCGACTTCCACTCGATTTCTACTCCTGGCATTTATATGACGTTCGCAATCCACAGGGAATCAAGGCCTATGCTGAAACAATAAGGAATTATCTCGATAAGTATGGTTACACAACAGCAGAGTCCTTTATCACAGAGATTAATCCAGATTTGAAGGGGGCTTCTTTTCAAAATAATGCGCGAGGAGCGGCTTGGGTTATCGGCGCATTTATCAGCTGTAATCAGTCACCTGTGGACAAATTTTTCTGGTATCGGGGTGTCCAATTGTCCCCACTTACCAATCCAGACGGTACTACCTCAGGAAATCTTCTATGGCCTGGTCTGGCATATAAGCTATATTCTTCTTTCCTTTTGGAAAATGTAAAGACGATTCCTGTGACCGGCGAGTTATTTGTTTCTTCGGCATTTGATCGCGATACAACCAGTTTGCAGGCTTTATCGGGACATTCTATTTCAATGGATACCATTTCGATAATTATAAGTCACCTGAATTCCCCATCTAATACCCTGAATGTCGAATTAGCTAATCTTCCTTGGAATGGTTCGGCAAGAATGGTATTGACCCGCTTAAATGATCCGGATAGAAAACTTGTAGTTACAGAGAATAATTCGATGGTGGAAAATGGAAAAGTATCTTTTTCAGTTCCTAACGCCTCAACACCTGGTACTTGTATGTTAAGAATTATCCGAAAGCAGTCATCTACGAGTATTCCAGCCATATTACCCGCAGAGTTATTTGAAATTTTTCCAAATCCCTCGTCAGATGATGTAAATTTATTACCGCTAAGTGATTTATCTGGAAAGGTTACCCTTCAGCTAATTGGATTAAATGGGCAACAATTATGGTCAAAGCAAGTGAGGGATGTAATCGCAGGGGAAAGCATCCGGGTATCACTGAACAGGTTTCAGTCAGGATTATATCTCCTCCGCATTCAAACTGAAAATGGGGTATTGGTTAAAAAATTGGAGATCTTAAGATAAGATAATTTTTTGCCTGTGAGCATCACCATTCACTCAGGAAGTAATGGTCCAACATTTTCCTATTATGAATGGACCCGATAACTCTCTGCCATGACCCCCCCCGCTATTTCCCAAATTTTTATAGTTAATTAAATTTTATTATTTTGGAAATAAATTAATTAAAATGAGATTTCTTCAAGGAATTTACCTGCTATTGATGGTCCTTGGTGCAGGATTTAAAGACCAGGTGGTAGCTCAACAAACTCAACAAGGTCCATGGAATAGCCCATTAAAGGTTGCTACCTCAACGGATGGAATTAATTTCACGTCTAGCAATATTTTTCAGGATTCCTCGGGGGTGCCTCATGTAATTAGGTGGAAAGGAGATACCCTGATATGCGTATTTCAATGGTTTCGAAAGCCCAATCCCTCCCCAACATGGGATCGGGTAGCCGTAAAATTCTCCTATAATAAGGGAATTGATTGGACAGATCCGGTACCATTGAATTTTCTTAATTTCCCGTCAAATTATCAAAGACCTTTCGATCCAACTGTTGTAACCTTTGGGAAGGATAGCCTTCGCATTTATTATTCATCGAGTGTAGGAACAACTCAAGGTGGTTTAACTTCCGCTGTGAATACCTACTCAGCGGTAAGTAGTGACGGTCTGAATTTTTATTTCGAATCAGGTGCCAGGGTTGATGAGGCAGCTAAACAGGTCATTGATCCGGCAGTAGCCTGGTTCAAAAATCAATGGCATTTCACAGCGCCGAAAGGTGCTCCTCAGGATGGAGCACTACATTATACTTCTGAAGATGGACTTTTATTCAAAGCTGAGCCAGTGATTCCTTCTGATAATTCTCACAATTGGACAGGTAATCTCACGGTTGACTTTACGGGAAAACTTCGTTTCTACGGTTCAGGCAATAAATTATGGTATAGTAGCAGTTCTGATGGCTTCTCTTGGAGTGCATTTACAGATACCAATCTTAAAGGAGGGGATCCATCAGTTTTACAATTAGAAACGAACCGTTTTTTAATGATATACGTTGGTGAACCATATAATACAGGTTCTACTCAATTTCCCACGATTACCACTGCTGCAGTCAGTAATTTAGGTACTACTTCCGCTACTTCCGGGGGAAATGTAATTGCAGATGGAGGGTCAACAATAATAGCTCGCGGTGTGGTTTGGTCTACCAATCCGACGCCAATAATAACCCTATCGACGAAGACATCAAACGGGACTGGAACGGGCACATTTTCCTCTTCTCTTACATCACTTTCGCCCAATACGACCTATTATGTACGGGCATACGCAACTAATAGTATAGGTACAGCTTATGGTAATGAGGTCAGTTTTAAGACAAATAATACGGTAACTTCAAGCAATTTGACGTCGTCCACAAGTATAAGTATCAAGAAAACGTGGTCCCAACAACCTAACGGATATACTTACCCGATGAATATTTTTGTTCCCTCAGGGGCTGTCCCTCAGGGTGGCTTTCCTGTTTGTATTTTGCTTCACGGTAACGGTGGAAATGGACAAGGAATGATAAACCAGTTTTTATCTACCCTGTCGTGTCATATTCTGGTGGCTCCCAGCGGGTATCAGAATAGCTGGAATATCTGTGCTGAAAACAGTGACGCACCTGATTTGGAAATGATTCAAGATTTGGTGAATAACCTACAAGGCTATACGAATGTCAATCCAAATAAAATAAGGATTTTAGGTTCGTCAAATGGGGCAGGGCTTGCCAATCGGGTATTTATTGAGAATACTAATCCTGGTATTGACATCATTTGCGCTATCGTTTCTCATTTGAATGAACCCCAATATCATTCGGGGAATTTTTATAAGCCGGGAAATACTACGGACCCATCTGGTTCTTTTTGCGGATACAATGTATTGGCCACCCCTTTAAAATCTAGAAAATATCTGAGTATTAGTAATGATAACGATAATCTGATCCCATATTTAGGAGGAACTTCAGCGGTTGGAGTGAGTTTTTTAGCAGCGGAAACGGCCGCATTGACTATTGCGAAATATAAAGGACACACAAACAACATATTAGCGACGGGTGTAAACATGGGAGATCCATCGATTACTGAATTTTCCTATCTGTCAGGAGATGTAGTGCACCTAAAGGGGAATGCAATGCATGGAACGAATGCCACACAAAGGTCTTACATAAAAAAATATTTTTCAGACTGTCAGGCATCTACGAGTGTTCCAGCCATATTACCCGCCGGGGTATTTGAAATTTCCCCGAATCCCGCATCAGATTATGTGGATATATTGTCGATGAGTGAGATGCCAGAAAAGGTAACGCTGCAGTTGATCGGATTAAATGGACAGCAGTTATTGACGAAAAATATCAATGGTATAATAGCAGGTGAAAGCATCCGACTTCCACTGAATCATATTCATTCCGGATTGTATTTTCTCCGCATTCAATCTGAAAGGGGAGTATGGGTAAGGAAATTGGAGATCATGAGGTGAAATGATTTTTTCTAGTAAATATCACGCTATATCCAAGATGCCTAGCCCCGCCAACTTCATAACCAGGACGGGTCATCTGACCCGCCATGCGAACCATGAATATTCAAATTTAATCTATGATTTTCGAACTTAACGGATTGGAAAAACGCATAAACTGTCCTGAAACTCCAGATTAATGGCTATTCATTTAACCTATATTTACCAATTAATTTATTGGATGTATGAATGAGACTTATGCTCGAATAACCAATAAAAGGTCTGTCTCAGCCATCTCTTTTAATTAAAAAGTTTACATATATTGTAAATAAATTAATAAAATATTTACATTTTACGGAAATTTTTTGTAAGTTTATATCATGAAGGTTATTGACACAGTAATAGGTGAAAAGCATTTGGTAGATATTTTACCCGTTGACATGGTGGACTTCAAAACATTAACAAAAGACAGGTATTTTTTTGACTGGAATTTGGAGAAAAAACAAGAAGTATATAAACTATTGATTAAAGGCTCAAAAGATATTTTAGGTCTTGTCTCCATAGAGAAAATTCCTCAGGAATGGAGAATTCACATTAGGCTTTTAACAGTTTCAAAAGAAAACAAAGGATCTGAAAAAAAATATGATAGAATAGTTGGATGTTTCATTGCATTTATAGCAAAAATGGCAATTCGTGAATATGGAGAACTTGCATGTGTTTCGCTTAGATCTAAGAGCGAAATTGCACAGCACTATATGGATAAATACGCTATGCGTTTAACAGGAATGACGCTAAGTATAGAGGTTCCAGAAATTATTGGCTTAATAAATTTTTACGACAATGACTGAAGATAAAAATCTTATGATGGATTTAGAATACGGAATAGACTCAAGATATAAATCTGGTTTGGAGAGTGTATCTGAAGCTACCGCTTTAATGGAAGCTCGTTTAAGGAGGATGAAAATGCTTTCCAATGACCAAATAACAAAGGCCAGACTTTTGCAATTGAAACTAAAAATGGAGGAATTTATTAACCATCCGGTTTATGATAATCACAACCATTTTTCAAATTTTCTAAAATTTTATATAGATTCAATATATTCAAAGAGGAGTATCTTTGCAAAGGATATAAATGTTGATCCTGTTAGCTTAAGCCAGGTAATAAATAATCATAGAGAACCCAAAGATGAATTCATTTTGAAATTAATGATTCATTCTGAGAAAGTATATAAGGATGTTTGTTCTTTTAATAAAAAAATCTGGTATCAGATTTATTTCAACAACAAGATTTGTGAAATCATGGCAAAGCAAGAACAATGGCAACCTGACATTGAAAAACAGGTTCGTATAAGTGAAGTAACTAAGGTTTAGATGGTTAATCCGGTCGTCATTGTGCCATTTATTTCAGGTATTTAAGAATTTTCTTCATTTCCTACCTCATTGTTCAACAAGTAATTTGATATTTTGAATGATCGATTTTGGTTCATCCCTGTGAATATAATGTCCCGCATTGGTCAGATATATAAGTGAGCCGCCCTTACTTGAGGAATAAATAAGCTTTTTCCACCGGTCCATATTTGAATTGTTTTTTATATGGAAAAAGGTCTCCTGGTCAAAATCTTTACTTCGGTTTTGTGGAGGCACCTCAAATTTGCCACCAACAAAAAAGAGAATGGGAACATTAGGTAACGGTAATGTCTTGATTTCTGCAAAATCGGTCTTACGCCATTGAGTTAATGTTTGCCGCTCACTCCACGGTCCGAAATGCAAGGAATCGACAGGCGATGGCTTATAAAGTCTTTCATAAAGCATGTCATCAATCTTCTTTTCAGGTACGCCCATTTGCCTGAATATCTGATTCCAGTCTTGCTTGGTTTCTGTAAAATCTGCCGGATCAATGAAAACTAATCCTGCTATTTCATTCGGATAATATCCAGCAAAACTCCTGATATATACGCCGCCAAGGGAATGACCTACCAGGATATAGGGCGGTTTAATCTGTAATTTTTCTAAAATGTCGTGCAGATTTTTATTAACAAATGACGTAGTGGGCATCGTGAAAATTTTATCTGATTTTCCAATACCTGCACGATCATAAGCAAAAACAGGAGCGAAGGAGGATATTTCATCAATTATCTTATCCCAGTTTCCAAGATCAACGCCCATACCACTTTCAAAAATGAGCGTAGGTACTTTATCTGATTTATCTTCAAACCCTTTTAAAAGGACATTATATCTTATTCCGTTTATCTCGACTAATTTTTCTTGTCCAATAGCCCTGAAGGCAATGAAAATGAAAAGCAGTATGAATATTTCTCTCATGTTTTTTTTAAAATCTCATTTAAAGGTAAAACCTTTTTTTAACTCATTATGTTACGTACTTATATTATAACAATTTTAAAAAAGTATCACGAGACCAAAAGGTCACCAACCGAGCACTAGCCCTGCTGCGGTGGTAAAATGATGCGGACTTGATGTCAAAAACAAAGGGAAATGAATTTTTTCTTCTCAACATGCCGTTTTATTTTCGCTTACATTAAAGAGGCGTTATCTTTCGCGTTGTTTTGTGTTTTGATTTTGCCGCAACTGACCCATTGTTCTTGTCATTTAGGGTCACTTAAATCAAATACATATTATGAACAACCGATTTCAATTTACCAGTGAATCCGTTTCAGCTGGTCATCCAGACAAAGTTGCCGATCAAATTTCAGATGCTATCCTGGATGCTTATTTAAAGCTTGACCCTTTTTCAAAGGTCGCCTGTGAATGCCTCATTACTACCAACTTACTCGTTATTGCTGGAGAAGTTACTTCCCATGCTATAATTGAACCCGCTGAGATTGCCAAAAACGTTTTGAAGGATATTGGTTACGATAAGGATGCCGTTGGTTTCAATTGCCATAAGGCAATCATTCAAAATGTGATGCATACACAAAGTAGTGAAATATTTAATAGTGTAGTGGATGGCGGCGCTGGTGATCAGGGAATTATGTTTGGCCATGCCTGTCGCGATACGGATGAATTGATGCCACTAGCCATCATGCTTTCTCACCAGATAGTTAAAAAACTGCATGAACTTCGCAAAGACAAGACCCTTCCCTGGCTTCGTCCCGATGCTAAATCTCAGGTTACCCTAACTTATGAAAAAGGGTTACCAGTTTCGGTGGACAAGGTGGTCGTTTCTACCCAACATGACGAAAGTATTTCCCAGGCTGATATTCGCACGGCTGTTATTGAAAAAGTGATTGAACCCATTCTCGGGGAGTGGATAAAGAAAAAACAACCGGAGTATCTCATTAATCCGTCGGGAAGTTTTACCATAGGTGGTCCCCACGGAGATACAGGCTTAACGGGTCGTAAGATTGTTGTGGATACCTACGGTGGTAGTTGTCCCCATGGTGGTGGTGCCTTTTCTGGAAAAGATCCAAGCAAAGTGGATCGCAGTGCTGCTTATGCAGCAAGATATATTGCTAAACATTTAGTGGCATCCGGTTTGATGGACAAATGTACGGTGCAGTTGTCTTATGCCATCGGTGTGAGCGAACCAACTTCTATTCATATTGAATCTTATGATACGCATCGTTTCGATTTATCCACATTAGTGAAGGTTGTTTATGATTTATTCCCCGTAAAGCCTAATCAAATCATCGAAGTTTTTCAATTAAGGCAGCCAATTTATGCTCAAACGGCATCGTATGGGCATTTTGGAAATGAAAATTTTCCGTGGGAAAAAATCAATGATTCCATTATAGCTAAATTGAAGGCTTTGGCTATGTAGAATAAGGAATAAGATGGAGGTGGAGTGGGTGTTTTTATTAAATAAAAATGATCCATTCTACCTTTTTCTAGGCTTTACAATCACCTGATAATCTGCATCTATTTCCATACAATTTTTAACACAGGACATTAGATCTCCTGTATGAAGACTAAGGACAGAGTTGAAATCATCATCGCGATAACCGCCAAAAAGGGCACAGGATACGGGAAGATTTCTTCCAAGTTTAGTATCCATTTCTCTCACCCATTGCCAAAAATAATCGGCACATTTCATCCACCATGCTGTGCTGCATTGGTCACCCAACTGATCTTCCTTATGTGAATCGGCGCCATGGCACCAGACTATGTAATGAATTTGACCAGAAAGGAGGGCAGGTTCCAAGGTATTTACTATAAAATTTTCAACTTCCCCAAAATATTCATCATCATAAAGCTTTGGGTTAAAGTTAAATCCGGGGGGAATCGCACGATTTAGATTGGGCGCAAAAGACCTTGAATCTTCAATAGAATTTCCGAAATGACCGTCCAGATCGAGATAACAACCTGCCATTTTGAATTCTTCCCAAATCTTTAATGAGCTGATTACCTGCCCACTAAAGGTGCAAAATGCGGAGCCTCGATTGGGACGAGCGTGATGAAAACCGCTGGAAGGACTGAAACTAATCTCGTGAGGATTCACCACTGAATTTCTGATAGCCGCATAAAGAGAAGCATTATTCATTAACACCGCTTCTGAAAATTCTTTGCTCCACTTTAAACTATTGGATTCACAATTACCTTTTCCTTCTAAAAAATTATCCACGTATTCAACGGTATGAGCCGTTAATAAATCTTGTTTCGTCAAGGCTGGAAAATCTGAATGGATATCAAAATATTTTATCAGTTGCTTGTCTTTCAAAAATTGAATTAACTTCTTAGGTTTCAAGGGTGATTTGCTATAATTCTTATCGGCATGGCTTTCACAAGCTTGAAGAGGGTTGTAAAACGTTTTTATTTGATGGAATCTCATTTTATTGTTTTTAAATAAATTCTGTTTTTGAATAATATAGACTAAATTTAGGGATTATCAGCTTGTTTAAAATGATTCTTAAGTTTTTTTTTAGTGTTTTTATCCTTTTTTCTTCTCAGTTTGTTTTTTCTCAAATTGGAAATGAGTTTTGGTTTGCCGCGCCTGATTTACAAGTGAGACATGGGGATGATCCAATTATATTAAGAATTTCCACCCATGGGGAAGATGCAAAAGTTATCATTTCCCAACCATCAAATAATGCTTTTAAAAAAATAGAAGTAACCGTTCCTAAAAATTCATCCTATTCCATAGACCTCACCAAATTTAAACATATTATTGAGTGTGATAGCATCAATAAACCTCAGAATAGAGGTTTATTGATTCAATCGTCTTGTAAAATAAGTTGTTATTATGACATTGCAGATGCGTTAAATGGGGACCTTTTTTCATTGAAAGGAACAAATAGTCTGGGTGAGAAATTTACTGTTCCTCAGCAAATGAGCTTATCCTCGTGGAATTATCCACTTTACACTTCTAATTTTATCATCGTTGCCACGGAAGACAGTACGACGGTAAAAGTGTATCCTACCAAAGATTTAGCAGGTCATGGTTCTAAAAGAGAAATAATTATTGTCTTGAACAAGGGACAAACCTATTCATTTGAAAATATTTCCAACATACCCAATCAGAGAGCAGGTGGGACTATCGTCCTTTCCAACAAGCCAATTGCCATTACCATAAAGGATGATTCCATTCAATTACCTGGGTTTGGTTGCGCAGATACTGCAGGTGATCAACTTATTCCTGATGATTTAGCGGGTAGTGAATTTGCTATCATGAAAGGATATTTTTTTTCTGCTGACAGATATTTTATTTTTCCCATTCAAGATTCTACCAAGGTTTATGTAAATGGAATACTTAAAATAACCATTAATAAAGGCAGTTTTTATGAGGGAATTTTAAATGAAAATGCATGTTTTGTAAATACCAGTTTCCCCGTTCAGATTTTTCATATTTCCGGATTCGGATGTGAAATTGGGGGAGCTATATTACCTGGACTTTCTTGTACAGGTTCCAGCGTGGTCAATGTAAATAGAGCCACTAATCAGGATTTTTTTGTTAATATTATTACAAAAAGAGAAAATATTAATGACTTTTATTTCAATGGATTACCAAATATAATAAGAGCCAGTGATTTTATTGAAGTAAATGGATCTGATGGTTCCTGGATGGTTTATAGAAAAAATATGCCATTGAGCCAATTAAAAGCGGGGCAAACAGCTTCCGTTAGTAATAAAGTGGGGCGATTTCACCTGGGAATCATTCATGGTGACCAAAGTTCAACTACGCGATATGGTTATTTTTCAGATTTTTCAAATACAACCATCGTTTTTGAAAATATAGAGGAATCAGCTTGCGATGCCCTTTCTTCCTTTTGTTTTGGAGCGTCCATTCAGTTAAATCCTAAAATAGATAAATCAAGCAGCTATTTTTGGGAAGGTCCAAATAAGTTTTATTCTAAAGATTTAAATTTAAATATTCCTTCATTTTCTGAAAAGGATGAAGGCTATTATACCTTCACTGTTGTAGGTGGTAGTTGTGGAGTAAGTAAAAAGAGAATTTATTTAACCAAACCGGAAGCAAATTCATTAGTGGCAGATTTTGATGTTAATCAGGCAGTTCAATGTTTTGGAAATAATTTATTTGAATTTCAAGATAAATCTATTTCATCGAATGGTTCAGATATCAATAAAAGACAATGGGTAATTGCAGGTGATAAAAAGAATTATGCAGAAGTTCTTAAAACTACATTTAAGGATACAGGTCTTTTTATCATTGGTTTACTCATTGAAGATGTTAATAAATGCAGAGATACTATCGAAAAGTATATTAGAATATTACCAAATCCCAAGATAGATTTAAAAATAAATGGAAAGCCTGCTTTTTGTGCTGGAGATTCTTCTGTTCTTAGCATTTTTTCCAGTGAAGTTGACAAATTAAATGAAATCAAATGGCTTAAAGACAATATAGCTTGGGATTCAGTTGCCACTGAAATTACGGTGAAAAAGGCAGGGATTTATCAGGTTATGATTTCAAATAAGGATGGTTGTGCCACCATATCGGACCAGTTTAAATTTGAAGTCTATGATAATCCTACTATTTCTTTATTGCAGCCTTCAACCTATTTTATTTGCGATAGTGTCCCAATCACTTTAAATGCTGTCACTAACGGTTTGGTTTACTGGTACTTAAATGGACAGCCTATTGTGGGAGCAACTTCCAGTCAGTTAAAAGCTCATCGGGGTGGCGTTTATGAGGTAAAAGCTGTTTCTTCAAATGGATGTATGACCTTATCTGACACAAAAATAAATTTAAATAATGTAAACATTCCAAAACCTGATTTTTCTTTCATAAATTCATGTATTAAGTTTCCTGTAGCTTTTTTAAATGAAACTAAAGGTGGGGATAGTTATCAATATATTTGGGACTTTGGCGATGGAACCGGCGTTTCTTATAATAAATCGCCTGTTCATTCATTTCAAAAATCTGGTTTATTTAATGTTACTTTGAGCATAGAAATAGAGGAATGCCCTGAACAGATTCCAATAAAAAGCCGGAAAATTCAAATTGAACAGCCTATTGCAGGTATTCGTTACCCAGTTATGAATGTCAGTAGGAATTTACCACAATCTCTTTTTGCCAGAAAATTTGGAGTGACTTATGATTGGAAGCCTAGCGCTGATTTAAAAGGTTGGAATTCCTATAATCCTATGTATAATTCCAATATGAATCAGGAATTTTTAATTGATATTTATACTGCTAATAAATGTAAAACAACAGATACCCTGCAAGTGAATGTTTTTGAAAAAACAGATATTATGGTTCCGGAAGCTTTTACCCCTAATAATGATGGGGAAAATGACCAATTAAAATTTTATAACATCGGCATAACAAAATTAAAGTATTTTAGAATTTTTAATAGATGGGGGCAATTATTATTTGAAACTACCAATGAGAATTCTTTTTGGGATGGAACGTTCAATGGTATTTTACAACCCATAGATTCTTATGTTTGGATGGTGGAAGGTGTTGGCTCGGATGGGGAAACAGTTTTTAAACGAGGTCAATCAATATTATTACGATGAAGGGCCTAACATTTATTTGTTTTATCTTGTTTTTTGCCATCGTGCTGGGTTCGGCTCAAGATCCCCATTTTTCTCAATATTTTATGTCGCCGGCTACCATAAATCCTGCGTTAGTTGGCACGGGATATGGAAAATATAGACTAATGAGCAATTATAGGGATCAATGGAGTATTGGGAAAACACCTTACAGAACTTATACGATGGGATTGGATGCCAATGTATTTGCTGATAAAAAAAGAAATAAAAATATATTAGGGCTGGGATTATTATTTTTAGGAGACCAATCAAACTATGGCTTACTTAAAAGTTCTTATATCAGCAGCTCCGTCAGCTACCACCTGAATCTTAATGAAAATAATACAGTAGGCGTCGGATTTCAATCGACCCTTGGAAAAAGATATTTGGATAGGGTGAATCTCACTTTTGGAAATCAATTTGGAAGTAATGGTTTCGATGTAAATAGGGCTAGTGGAGAAAATCAATTATTGAAAATGCCTGTTTTTTATAGTTTAAATGCCGGCGTTCATTATAGTTACCAAACGACTTATAATCAATTTAATATGGGGCTTTCCCTGTTTAATATGAATAAACCTCAACAAAGTTTTTTAAAGGATATTTCACAAAGGTCCTCCCTGGAAACGGTTTTTTATAGTAGCTATGAATTCAGCTACTGGAATAATCTTCTGTTTAGCGCCAATGGAATTTTTAGAATCCAAGCCAAACAAAATTATTTTGCTATCGGTGGCGTAATAGGTTTAGACATGAGTAAAGGAGAAAATATTCAGGTACTTTATGCTGGTAGTTGGTTTAGGGAAGGAGATGCTATTTATCCTTATGTTGGTATTATGCTCAATAATTTACAAGTAGGTTTAAGTTATGACATTGTCATTTCAAAACAAAATCTGGGAAATATTAATCCCCAAAGCATTGAATTATCTTTTATCTGGCGAGATCTGACAAATCAATCAGGTAAGATAATCTGCCCGTGGAGATAGTTCAACGAACCTTTTCTTTATCATGACTTTTGTCATCCTATTTTAACTTTCAAAGGGTAAATTAAAATGCCTGAAACACTTATAGCTTAATATTGTAACTTTGATGCTTATAAAAGGCTTAATGAAGGAGATAACCAGGGAGCAATTATTTGCCATTCCAGCATTTGAACAATCCTTTAAGGATGAGAGATTCAAAAATGAGATAGATACATTTTTAGAGTATGTGAATGCATGCGCTTCTAAAGATGTAAAAGGCGTTATAGGCGGTTTATTAAAATGTGCCTGTGAGTATAAGTTGGACATTCAGATGTATAAGTCCATTTTTTTAGACCTGGCATGGGCAGTTCTGGAAAATAACCGTTCTTTATGGACTAAGGAGGAGAAAGCAAATGGCTATTCTGACATTGACTCGCATTGGACTTTATATCCTGAATATGATGGAAGTTTTGATGATTATGAATCGATTGTCTTAGATCAAACGTCCTATTTTGAAGAGGTCATGGATTTGATAACTCAAGAGGAGCTTCTTTATAAGGCTGAGGTATGTTTTGCCCTTTATGTGTTTTTTGTCCAAAGTAAATGAGTAATATTGGTTTAAACTGAAAAACGAAAAAGGCTACAATTCTTTTTTCAGAATGGTAGCCTTTTTCATTTTAGGCTAAACAAGCTTTATAGGACAAGTCCAATTAGAGCAAGTGCCAATAACACCCCTAAACCTAGCCAGGCAGATCTTTTCATTGCCTTATTATTAGAAGCCAATAAGAATACTAATAATACACCGAGAAAAGCCAGGAAAAATCCAGCCAAAAATCCGATTAGATTAAAGCCGCCTTCATTTTCTGCTAATGCCTCTTCTAATTGAATAGGTTCTGTAGTGCCCGTCTTTTTTACTTCTTTTTTTAGTAAATACAAGGCCAATTTACCTTTGAGACCTAATTTCTCACCAGTCAATTCCTCATATTTGGCTGGAGTGAGTGCCAATAAGTCTTCACTAGACAGTTGAATCGTAACATCTGTTGTTGCTACCTTCATAGGAGGAAGCGCCGCATTTAAAGAAATGGCGGAAAAAACTAAAAGGAATAAAGAGAAAATTTTTGCTTTCATGTTAATGAATTTATGAATTTAAAAATGGTTTTGGTTTTAAGCTTTGATGGGTACTTTCTTTTCCATTTTTTGAAAAGTAACGCTGCCATCTTTGCAAGTTGAAAAATTATTTCGTGGAATGAAGTTACCCGAGAGTTGTGTTTTCTCAATGGTCAGAAAAAAAGAGAGCAAGCAAAGGGCTGCTTTATTCGGATAGTTAGTAGTTATTACTTTTTCCTCGGTGATATTGATCTTATTGTCTTTAAAGACGCCTTTTACACTTGTTTCGCAATAAAAGTTTTTGCCGTTTGAATAGGTCGTTCCAGTAAATGTATTCGCTTTTACTTTATCTATGTTTAAAATATATTCAAATATTTCAACTGAATCATTTAATTCCCCTTTCCACATTCCTTTATATTTTTCTGCTTCTTGACCCAATATGAACGTAGGAAGGCAAAAAAACAATAATATTCCAATAAATAAATTTTGGTTATTCATATGATATTATTTACTTTAACCTAAGCTTTTCAAATATAATGCTTTTAATCTTAAATTTCCACTTATGCAGCGTTTAATTGGTATCCTTACTTTCGTATCCCTTGCAAATCTATTTTGCCTGAATGGTCAGACAAAGATTGATCGCATTGCCTCCTTTTGTAAGGTAAATGAGCGGAAAATACTTAAGGAATATTTTGACTTCCTTTCCTTGCCAAATTTTGCACTGAACAAGGAGGATATAAATAAAAATGCGCTTTTTATTCAACAAATGCTTTCAAAAAGAGGGGTTAAGTCGCAATTACTTGACTCCAAAACAGAAGGAACACCCGCAGCGGTGTATGGGGAAGTGATAGTGCCTAATGCAAAACAAACGATTGTATTTTATGCGCATTATGACGGTCAACCGGTTAATCCTGAAAAATGGCATCCCGCTATAAAACCATTTTTACCCGTATTTCTCTCTAAACCCATTGACAAAGGGGGGGAAATTATTCCTTTTCCTGCGGTTGGAAGCCCAATTAATCCGGAATGGAGAATTTCAGGTCGAAGTAGCTCTGATGATAAGGCTGGCGTTATGGCCATTATTCATGCTTATGATGCGATAGTAAAAAGTGGATTACAACCCTCGTGTTCCATCAAATTCTTTTTTGAAGGGGAGGAAGAGATTGGTTCCGTTCATTTGGGTGAAATTTTGGATAAACATAAAGATTTACTTTCCTCCGATGTGTGGATTATTGCCGATGGACCGGTGCATCAATCGGGTTTACCTTTAATAGATTTTGGTGTTCGGGGAGACGTTAACATGGATATTACCGTTTTTGGTCCTAAAAGACCCCTTCACAGTGGTCATTATGGCAATTGGGCCCCCAATCCAGCGCATACGCTGGTCCGGCTGTTAGCAACTATGAAAGATGATGAAGGTCGCGTACTCATTAAGGATTATTATAAAGATGCCATTCCCTTTACCGAAAGTGAAAAACTGGCATTTGCCAAAGTACCTTCCATAGACAAACAAATGCAACAGGAACTGGGTATTGCTCAGCCGGAAAAGGTAGGTACTTCCCTGTTTGATTCCTATCAATATCCTTCTCTGAATATTAATGGTATTCGAAGTGCCGATGTTGGTGAAAAGGCGAGTAATGTTATTCCAACGGAAGCAGCTGTGACGCTCGATCTCAGGCAAGTATTGGGCACAGATTATTTACGGCAAATACAGAGAGTTAAGGATCATGTTGTTGCGCAGGGATTTTATGTCATTGATAGAAATCCCACGGATGAGGAACGGGCTAAATATAGCAAAATCGCAAAAGTGACGGCCGACAGGGGAGGTTACAATGCCCAAAGAACCCCCATGGATTTGCCCATTGCGAAACAGATCATTGCTGCCGTACAGGGAGCAACCAAAGAAAAAGTGCTGACGTTTCCTACGGCTGGGGGAAGTTTGCCGCTGTTTTTATTTGAAAAGCACCTGAACGCGAAAGTGGTTAACCTTTGCATTGCCAATCATGATAATAATCAACATTCTGAAAATGAGAACGCGCGAATCCACAATATTTGGGAAAGCATCAAACAGCTATCTGCGATCATGATGATGGAATAGCCATTCTTAGAACAATTATTCGAAAAATGGCACACCTTTAACAGCATATTTTCTCATAGCATCAATATTAATATCAACGCCAACTCCCGGATCATTTAATAAAGGAATAAATCCATTGTCTAACCATTCCCCTTTGTGTATAACAATTTCTTTATACATGGGATCTGTATGAAAATAGGCTTGCCACTCCAATACCATGAAATTAGGTACGGAAGCACATACATGACAGGCGGCCATAGCACCGAGAAAAGAAGATACCATGTGCGGGGCAAATGGAACGTAATAAAGATTTGCCAGATTTGCAATGCGCTGACCCTCGCCCAGACCTCCCGCTTTTTGTAGATCGGGCATAATGATATCTACAGCGCCTATTTCCAGCATTTCTCTGAATCCGTAGGCTAAATATTGATTTTCACCGGCACAAATAGGGGTAGAGGTTGAATCTGTAATTTTTTTGTACGCCTGAATATTTTCTGCGGGTACAGGCTCCTCCAGCCACATCAGATTTAGTGGCTCCATCATTTTGGCAACTCTCTCGCCAGTTGGCGCATCATACCTGCCATGCATATCCACACAAATATCAATATCGTCGCCAACCTCTTTTCTTGCAGCCGCGATTTGATCATACATTCTTCTTAATTCAGCCGGGCTGGCTGTCCAGTTATAGGCATCGTATTTATTTGGATCATTAGCCTGATCAACATCAAACTTGATGGCATTGAATCCCATTTCTACTGCTTTTCTCGCTGCATTGGCGAAATCAACTGGTTGAGGTAATTTTGCCTGATAAAGGGCCGTATCAACATAGACCCTGATTTTATCTCTAAATTTTCCACCTAATAACTGATACACCGGAAGATTTAAGGCTTTTCCAGCAAGATCCCACAAAGCACTTTCAATGGCTGTTAAAACCGCAACATACATCCCTGATTGAGCGCCTGCGAAAAAACCACTTTTCCGAATATCTTCGAATAGGCGGTTAACGTTCAACGGACTTTTTCCAATAATTCGTTGCCCCATCATCTTGACCAGATGATAAGTTCCAGGCGTAGCATCAGCACCTTCTCCTACGCCATAAATATCCTGATTTGTAAATATTTTCACATACAAATGGTATCCTCCCCGAATGTAGCCACATTTGACATCTGTAATTTTTAGCTCGCTGGGTGCTGATAATTTAGGATTATCACTCATAGATTCCACAAAGCGGTTACCCCATTGTAAGGCAGGTACACCGATTAGAGCCGCAGAGGCTGCCAGTGTTCCTTTTTTTAAAAAATTCCGTCTGTCTGTCAGGTTTTTCATAAATTATTAGTTTTTACCAGGTTCTACCTTTTAAATATTCCTGAATCTGTTCTTTTGGGACTGGTAATTGGTCTATTTTATCATTTAACCATTGGGAGAAATCTTTTTCAATCTCATCACTCCAGCGATTATCAATTTGTCCGGGGGTATATTTTTGTTCCCGTAGTCGTTGATGACCAAACATATCTCTTAGTCTGACAATTTCAGAAGTTTTAACCACTTTTTCCAACAAATGAGGTGGAATGAACATGACACCTCCATCCCTTCCTAAAACTACATCTCCTGGCAATACGGTGGCTTTCCCTATTCGTGTCGGTGTATTTATACCTACTAACGTCGTATTTAATTCTCCATCGGGGTTGTTCAAATGATGAGAGGGATGATAGGATCTGAAAAATGAGGTAAATCCACCTATTTCTTTAAGTCCATTTATGTCTCTTATTGCACCGTTATAAACGATACCATTTCCAGTTTTTGCAAAAATCGAATTTCCTAAATTATCTCCAATGGTAGGTCCATCCTCATGGGCTCCGAATTGATCTACCACATAGACGTCCCCTTTTACCAGCAAATCAATTGGCCAGGAATTTTGGGACTTAATCCGACCGTCTATTTTATGTCCACGTTCATCAATAACCCTTTGAATATCAGGTCTTCCAGGCATAAAAGTAGCCGTAACGGCACGACCAACCAACACACTGTCCGGGTTAATGGTTTGCCAACCGTCGTCATAATTATGTTTAAAATTTTCATTTTTAAGTACTGCCCAGGCTTCTTCCAGTGTGACTGATTTAAGTCGTTTTAGGAGTGCATCCGATACTTTGGGACGACCATCTGCAAATCGTTCTCCTTTCCAGAGAGGAGTTAAAAATAATAATTCCTCTTTAGAAATTTGTTGACCATACACTACTATATGAATGCATATAATAGATGATAACAGAGCAAATTTTTTCATAGTGATAACTGGTATTTATTCCTAATATTCAAAAATAATCCATCTTTGGATTAAACAGGAAACTATTTTCAATCGTGCATCAAATATCAGATATCAGGGACACTTATAGGTAAGTTTTTTATGAGAGAAACTATAATTATCAATTTCTCCGACAGGTATTTTTACCAGTAGGAAAGGAAAATCAACTACGGCTGCTGACATACAGGTTGAACCAGGTTCTTTCTCCAAAAAATAAATAACTACTTCTTCTTTTTTAGGCTTAATATTTTCAATGTCAATAATGTAGCCCCCTTTGTTTTTCCAACCCAAAAAAATAGCGGCCACGTGATACCTTTTAAAATCTACCTTCGGTTTATCTGGGGGCACATCCATTTTGGAGAAAGCACGGTTCCAAAGCATTTGAAATTCCTCTGGGGTTTTATGTACCTTATTTTCTGCATATTCAATAAGACATTGATTGCCGCTGATTAATATTTCCCATTTCAAGGAATCTGTTGAGACATCTTTTTGAGCGCTCAGGTAAATAGCGAAGAAAGAAATGATTAGAAGGAAGGAGGCTTTCATTAATGATTATTTTAGATGCTTTCCTGAAATGATATTTGTTCACTGAGGAAAGAATAAAAGCGGAGAGTTGATTTTCAAGGCAACCCTCCGCTCTTTTTTCTATTGGTTAACGAACTGCTATGCGGTAAGCACCATTACAACAGGTAATTGTACCTGCACTTACAGGTGCCCCTCCACGGGCATGGATAATACCTGCTACGACTGGAGAAGCCATAGAGGTGCCACTCATAGTTGCATAGCCCCCATTTTTATAGGTAGAATAAACACTGGATCCTACGGCTACCCAGTCCACTGAGGGGTTTCCCCAGTTAGAGAAACTGGAACAAGTTTTTTCACAAGTCATGGAGCCGACGGTAAAAACGTTATTTCCATTGATACAACCTGGAAGACACTTGCTTGAACCAGCGCAGTCACCCTGATTACCTGCTGCAATAACAACATATGTGCCTGCATTACCAAGATTACGAATGGCATCGCGAAGAGCTGTATTGGAGTTTTCGCAATTTGAAAAAGGGTAACCTTGAATACTCATATTAACGACATCACCCTGGATATCATACATGGCAACATGATTTAAGCCGCTGAGCAGACCTGCATAACTGCCATTACCTGAGGCATTATTCAATACTTTTACCGGTACAACTCTGGCACCTGCTGATACCCCAACCACACCAAACAGGTTGTTTTTGGCAGCAGCAATACCTGCAACATGGGTACCATGACCATGTCCGTCATCTACCGTTTCACCAGGAATGAACGACTTGGCAAAAACTGCTGATGTCTGTACATTGAGATCTGGATGGTCGAGGTCAATGCCAGTATCCAGAATCCATATCCAGGTACTTTTAGCTGAACCATCAATAGGACCACCTGCAGATTTTACCGCACAAGTTGTTTCTTGGGTAGAAATTTTTGGAAATTCAATAGGTAAGAATGGCAATTGGTAACTAAAATTTGGGGTTACTAATTCAACGTCCGGATCCTGGGATATTCTTTTAGCCAAGTCGTCAGAAAGATTTCGGAATAGCATAGCAACAGTAGCGTCAGTAAAAACGGCCGCTGGCTGGGAAACACCATTACGTTTGGAGATTTCTGCAAGCTGCCCTTCGATGCGGGTACGAACGGAGGATGAAAGTTTGAAATTTGCTTCCCGATCTGTAGAACCATCGCGAACCTGGAGAATTACAGGCTTGATACTTGTCTCTTTAATTTTCACAATAAATTCTCCTGGAATTGCTCTAAATTCAGTTGTTTGAGCAAATAAACCTTTGTAGAGGAGTAAGACAAAAAAGAACGTTAACTTCTTCATCATGACTTTTTTTTGTTAAAAAATGGGTTTCAATATTTAGACTTTATAATTAAAAATCCTTATGTCCATTCATTTCCTAATCCCCGCTCCAACTGAATTAAATTTTATTTTTGTTGTATAAAGTTAAAAAAAATATTAAATAAGTATCAAATGACAAAATAAATTTTTTCAAACTTTTTTATAAGAGACATAATTTAAGATAAAAATTACTGACCATGAGTATGAATAAGGCAGACCAAT
>BJGN01000039.1 GCA_014190515.1 Bacteroidota bacterium | reverse complement strand
CGTATAATTCTTGTTAAGTCAGGTACCATATATGCCGCAAAATCATTAAGAGAGTTACAAAACGATTCTTACTTTCAGGAAATATTTTATTGATTTTCAAGAAATTACCTCCATGTTAAACATTTCAAATAATAAACTTCCTCTTGAAACGATAAATTACCCGTTCTCTTCTCTGAAGAAGACGGAAACGTCTAATGCTAAGTTGTTTTTTAGGGTTTGGACCTGGACATTTATTGTTTTTGGTATCTCATTTTTATTTCTCCCCTGGACGCAAAATATTCAATCTGAGGGTAAAACAATCCCCCTTAATCCTTCCGATAGACCTCAAACCATTGATGCTACAATTCCAGGGAGAATCGAACAATGGTATGTAAAGGAAGGTGATCGGGTAAATAAAGGAGATACTATTTTGTTCCTTTCGGAGGTCAAATCCGATTATTTTGATCCGAATTTAGTCCCAAGGTCTAAAGCGCGAGTATTAAATAAAGAAGGGAGTATTCGAGAGTATCTTTCTAAAATTAAGGCCTTAAACGATTTTCAACGGGCTATAGAAAGTGAAGTATTACTTAAGCAACAAACCATAAAAAATAAAATTTACCAGATTACATTAAAAATCGATGCTGATAGTATCGACTTAAATAGGGTTAAACTTGATTTGCAAATTGCTAAAATACAACTTGACAGAACGGTTTCTTTAAATGAGAAGGGAATTAAATCGGTAGCTGACATAGAAGAGAAAAAATTTAAGATTCAAGAGCTGGTGGCAATGCTGAATTCGGCTGAAAATAAACTGAATATTTCCAGAAATGAAAAGATAAATTTACAAGTGGATGAAAAGGCCATTCTAAATGATTTTATACAAAAAACAAGCAAAATTAATTCTGATATTGCTGCGGCGCGTGCATCCATTATGGACACAGAGTCGTATTTGGACAAACTAAGAAGTGAAGCATCCAATTATGAAATCAGGAATGGGTTTTATTATATAACAGCCCCTCAGGATTGTTTCATTACCAGAATATTAAAGCCAGGTTTAGGAGAAATTGTAAAGGAAAATGAATCAGTATTGACCATCTTGCCAGCTAGTTTTCCATTGGCAGTTGCTTTGTATATACGGCCCATGGATCTGCCTCTTATTGAAAAAAATCAAGAGGTCCGATTTGTTTTTGATGGTTGGCCTGCCATCGTTTTCTCTGGCTGGCCAGGAAATTCATTTGGTACCTTTGAGGGAAAAGTTGCAGCCATAGATAACGATATATCAGATAATGGACTGTACAGAATTATAGTGGCGGCAAATGAAAGTAAGAAAAAATGGCCAAAAGAACTTCGCCCAGGTTCGGGAGCCCAAGGTATTGCTCTTCTCGGGGATGTGCCTTTATGGTACGAAATATGGAGAAAGTTAAATGGATTCCCTCCTGACTTTTATGGTTCGGGTATTGAAGGAGAGAAAATAGAGAAAATTAAAGGTAAAGCACCACTCAAATCAGTAAAATGAGGATGTTAATTTTTTTATTCTTTATTTGTTTTAGCGTAAACGGGATGGCTCAGGAGCCTCTTTCTATGAACCAATATCTTCGTTGGGTGGCTATGGAACACCCCGCAATCAAAGAAGCAAAACAAAGATGGTTGCAATCTCAAAATCTTTTGTTGATGGCCAAAGGAAATTTCGATCCTTCGTTGAACTTCTCTATGGATAGAAAAAAGTTTGACGGTAAAAATTATTATACCATTTTTGAAAATCAATTAACTGTTCCTACGCGGTGGGGGATGAAATTTAAAGCGGGATACGACTTCACTTCAGGTAATTTTCTAAATCCACTCGATGTAAAGCCATTAAATGGCCAGGCATTACTAGGTATAGATATTCCTCTGCTACAAGGCCTTCTTTTCGACGAATACAGGCTTATTTTAAGGGAAGCGGAACTAAATATGAGCCTTCAAAAAATAGGTTTGGAGCAGGTTGAAAATGATGTTTTGTTAGATGCCGCTAAAGCATATCTGGATTGGTACGTTTCTTATCAGCAGAGAGATGTGCAGAATCAAGCGTTGATACTGGCTAAGAATAGACTAAAAGATATGGTTACCAGTTTTTTAGAGGGAGATAAGCCAACCATAGACACTGTGGAGGTTTACGTGAATGTATTAACCAGAGAGTCCTCTCTATTTGAAGTTACCCTTGATTATACGTTGGCCACCCAGGAAATCGGTAACTATTTATGGCAAAACGACCAACCGGTTAATCCAGAAAATTATTTTCCACTCGCTACCAGTGAATTGAATCCAATCATTGAGAACAGCTCGAAAGAATGGATAGAAAAAACCTTGAACGGGAACCTCGATCTTATGATTTTAAGACTTACAGGTAACCAATATCAACTGGAACGAAAATGGGCCTTAGAACAATTTAAACCTAATTTGAATCTCCAGTTTAATGCATTAGCCACAGGGCGCAGTTTTAATCAGGAGTTTGATGTAAGGTCAGGTAATTTTTTATTAGAAAATAATTACAAACTTGGATTAAGAGCAAGAATACCTATTTTATATAGAAAGGAACGCGGAAAATTACAGTTGATAGATAATAAAATGAAAGAATGGGAATACAAAACAATGGACAAGACGCAATATTGGACGACCAAAGCAAAGCAATATTTCAGTGCTTTTGAAACTTTAGATGCTCAAGTCAGAAATCTTCAAAATCAAACGAATCAGTTAAATTTACTGTTAGATGCGGAAAAAATTAAGTTTTCTGCTGGAGAAAGTTCAGTCTTTTTATTAAATACAAGAGAACAGAAGAATCTTGAGATAGCGATGAAATTCATAAAGATAAAAGGCGATTGGTTAAAAAGCTATTACACTTTACTATGGACATCGGGCCAACTGTCAAAATAAGTTATCCTATCGTCATTCAATTTCTAAGTATTTGCTGTATTATGAGGGGTTAGCAAAGTGAATTTGATAATAAGCGTCTAACTCTTCATAAAAAACAGCACCATATTTTCTGATAATCGCCTCTTTAACAAATTGGAAAACAGGAATTTTAAGGTCTTTGCCAAGGGAGCAGGCGGCACTACAAATATTCCATTTCTCGTAATTTAACCATTCATATCCAGCAATTTCATTTTTCACTCTAATAGGATAAAGGTGGCACGAAATGGGTTTTATAAAATGCGTTTCTCCTGCCAGATAAGCTTTTTCAATGCCACATTGGGCGATACCCAATTCGTTATAAGTTAAGTAGGCACAGGCAGCATTATTCAAAAGAGGTGTGCCCCATTCATCTACCTGTTTGTAGTACGTATATTTTCCTTTTTTTTCAAGAACTTCTTGACCTTCAGCACTTAGAAAAGGCTTAATAGAGAGGTAGATATCATCGAGAATCTGCTTCTCCGCTTCCGAAATGGGGGCACCAAAATCGCCTTCCCAACAGCAGGCACCCTTGCATGCATTTAGATTGCAGACAAATTTTTCTGAAACAACTTCGTCACTAACTAAAATATCTCCAATAACAACCATTTTTTAGTGCGTTTATTTTATTTTAATGTCCCAAATGTAAGGGGAATTTGGTACATTTATCGCAAAAAGAACCTAACTGAATTTTAATGGATACCTTGAAACAAAAATTCTTCGAAAAAGCCACGGCACTTCGGGGAGAAATAAAAACCATCCTAAGTAATCACGGCGAAGAAAAGGTTGATGAAGTTACACTAAGTCAGGTATATGGCGGGGCAAGAGGGATTATATCAATGATATGGGAGCCTTCCTTGCTCGATCCGATGGAAGGAATTCGCTTTAGGGGCTTCAGTATTACAGAACTACGAGAAAAATTACCTAAAGGCGAAAATGGTACTGAACCCATGCCCGAAGGTCTCTTCTGGCTTTTACTTACCGGTGAAATTCCTGATAATTCTTCTGTTGAATGGCTGTGTGAGGAATGGCGAAAAAGAGCGGTCGTACCAGATCATGTATTTAAAGTGCTGGATGCTTTGCCAACAGAAACGCATGCGATGACCCAATTTTCAATTGGTATAACAGCGCTTCAAACAGAAAGTATTTTTGCCAGACGCTATGATGAAGGCATGCGCAAAGATGAATATTGGGATGCTGTATACGAAGACACAATGAATCTGATAGCTTGTGTCCCGCAGATTGCCGCTTATATTTATAGAAAAAATTATCATGGTGGTGATTACATACTTCCTGATAACAACCTTGATTGGGCTGGCAGTTTTGCCCATCAATTGGGCATTAAAGACCCTGCTTTTAAGTCTTTAATGAGATTATACCTCACTATTCATGCCGATCATGAAGGAGGTAATGCTTCTGCTCACACTACCCATTTGGTAGGTAGCACCTTGAGTGACCCTTATTTGTCTCTCGCTGCGGGAATGAATGCTTTGGCAGGCCCCCTTCACGGTCTGGCCAATCAGGAAGTTATCGGTTGGATTCTGGATATGCTTAAAGAGTTGGGGACGGAAGAACCTACCGAGGAAGAAATTATTGCCTATGTAAAAAAGACATTAGCTTCAGGTCAGGTTGTTCCAGGGTATGGTCATGCCGTGTTAAGAAAACCAGATCCAAGATTCATTGCCCAAATGGAGTTTGCTCAAAGGAATATTTCCAATGATCCCCTCGTAAATGTAGTGTGGAAAATTTATCGCGTGGTACCTCCTATATTGGAAAGTTTAGGTAAAATAAAAAATCCATGGCCTAACGTCGATGCCCATTCAGGCGCTTTATTAGTTCATTATGGATTAAAAGAACATGGATTCTATACCGTTTTATTTGGTGTTTCCAGAGCCATCGGCGTTTTGGCTGCCCTTTGTTGGTCAAGAGCACTGAATTTTCCATTGGAAAGACCCAAATCGATCACTACAGAATGGGTAAAAGAGTTTTTAGCGAAAAAGTAATTAATAATTAACAAACCTTAGTAAAAATGATAGCATATCCTGATGATTTGTATTATACACGAGAACATGAGTGGATACGTGTAGAAGATAATATAGCCATGATAGGTATTACTGATTTCGCGCAAAGTGAGTTGGGCGATATAGTTTATGTCGAAGTAGAATCAGTAGGAGATACGCTCGAGAAAGAGGCTATTTTTGGAACGGTGGAAGCCGTGAAAACTACGTCTGATCTGTTTATGCCGGTAAGTGGGAAGGTACTTGAGTTTAATACCGACCTCGATTCAACTAATGGTGATAATCCGGCACTGATAAATCAGGACCCTTATGAGTCAGGATGGATTATCAAAATAGAGATGACAAATCCCGAAGAATTGGAAGAACTTTTAAGTGCTGCGGACTATCAAAAATTGGTGCATTAATTATTTTTTTTGCTGAATACACCTTTTTTTTAAAAATGTTCATCTATCTTTAAAGTATTCCTAGGAATAAATAATTTTTTACCGTCTTAAATTTGTTAGTATGGCTATTGAAGTATCAGGCACAATGGTCTTTTATTCACTCTTAGCGCTTACTTTACTCACTGTGGGTATTGTATTTGTAGCACGCTACTTAATGTCTAAGTTAAATGAAGGATCATTGAATGAAAAGTACAGCAAGCTGGGTGAGAAAGCAACATCATCGAACCGCGCTAAATTCGTTGAAGCGGATGTGTTCAAGATGAGTGGTTCTTTTTTCAACTACGGCTTAGTTGTAGCACTTGGTATTACTGTTTTGGCTTTGGGTCTAACGGAATATGCTGAGAAGGTAGCCACTGGAGATAATTTCGTCATGATCGAAGAAGACATCGAGATGGAACCTCCACGTACTGCTGAACCTCCGCCTCCGCCACCACCTCCGCCACCACCAGTGATTCAGGAAGTTCCCGATGAGACTGTTCTGGAAGAAGATGAACCAGAATTTGTAGATCAGTCGGTTGAGGCAGACCAAGTTGTTGAGGCACCAGTTGTCAAAGCACCTCCGCCGCCACCACCACCACCACCTCCTCCACCAAAAGAAGATGAAGAAATCTTCATGGTAGTTGAGGATATGCCACTTTTTCCTGGTTGTGATACAGAAAAAACAAAAGAGGACAAGAAAAAGTGTTCAGACAGAAAAGTGTTTGAATACGTTTTCAAAAATCTTAAGTATCCTGTTATTGCCAGAGAAAATGGAATCGAAGGTACCGCTGTAGTACAGTTTGTCGTCGATAGAGATGGCGCAGTTAAGGATGTTTCAGTTCTTAAGGAAATTGGCGGTGGCTGCGGCGAGGAAGCATCTCGTGTGGTGAATACCATGAATGAGTCTGGAATTAAATGGACACCTGGTCGCCAAAGAGGAAGACCGGTAAAAGTTCAGTTCCGTCTTCCTGTAAGATTTAAACTTCAGTAATTGTTTATCTTTTATTGAAGGTAAAAATGGTTGTTTTGCTTAGGTAGAACAACCATTTTTGTTTTTATAAAACATGTTTATCTCTATTGCGTTTTGTTATTTTAAGTCGATTAATTCCTTACCATGCCACAAAAATTAATTTTGTTCAGTCTGCTGCTCGCTTTATTGGCCGTTCCTCTCCATTCGTTTGGTCAAGATCAAAAGTTAGCTCAACAATATTTTGCCGATGGTGATTATGAAAGAGCGCTGGTTTTATTCAAAAAATTGGTAGAAACTACACAGGGTAATACCTATTTTATGGAAAGGTATGTAGATTGTTTGTTTCAGTTGAAGAGATATACAGAGGCCGAAAAGGTTTTAGTCAAAGAATTAAGAAAGAAAACCGCAGATCCTATTTTTAATATCTCCCTCGGTCAGGTTTATGATAAACTGGATGATGCCGACGCCGCTGCACAACAATTTCAGTTAGCGATCAATAGAATGAATCCCGAGCGCTTTTTTATCGTTAGAATTGGAAATACTTTCACCAACCTAAATCAATTGGATTGGGCTATTAAAACATATGAAAAAGGGGCCGTCATGCTAAATGATAAACTTGTTTTTTCCTACTATCTGGCAGATTTATTCAGGAGGAAAGGGGACGGGCCTAAAATGATAAATCAATACTTGAATGTGGTATCCAGTCAAGCAGATAGAATGGATAATATTCAAATGATTTTTCAACGGTATTTGCTAAAGGAGGATTATAAGGAGCTCAAAAAGCAGATCTACGAACGCATTCAAATAGAACCTGATGCTATCGTATACCCGGAATTACTTATCTGGTTGCTTTTACAAGAAAAGGATTTTTCAGGTGCTTTCCGTCAAGTTAAAGCGTTAGATAGAAAGTTAAAGGAAAATGGCACCCGCCTGTTTCAATTTGCAAATATGGCGGCAAATGAAAATGATTATAATACTGCGATTGAAGCATTTGATTATATTGTTGAAGTTAAAGGGGTGAACTCTGGCTTTTATTTGGAGGCTAAAATTGAGGGGTTGCGTTGCAGGAGGAATAAGCTGATCGAAGAATCCAATCTGTCAACTGCCTTCGTGACAGATCTTAAATCAAAGTATTTATCCTTTATTAATGAATTGGGTAGAAATAGAAATACAGCTACCGTTCTCATTGATCTGGCCGAATTAGAAGCCTATTACTTAAATGATTTAAATAAAGCAATCGAATTATTAACAGAGGTCATCAGCTTTCCATCGCTAAATCCTCGCATTCAAGCATCAGCAAAACTTGTTTTGGGAGATTATCAGTTGATGAATGGTGAAATATGGGAAGCAACCCTGTTATATTCTCAGGTTGATAAGGCTTTTCAAGATGATTTATTAGGGCAGGACGCACGGTTTAGAAATGCAAGGTTGTCCTATTATACAGGTGATTTTACCTGGGCTCAATCTCAGTTTGATGTATTAAAGGCATCAACGTCAAAGTTTATCGCTAATGACGCATTAGATTTGTCTGTATTTATATTAGATAATTTAGGACTTGATACTACCCCAGAACCCCTGAAAAATTATGCAAAAGCTGAACTACTCAGTTTTCAAAATCAAACTAAAGAGGCTTTTGCAGTTTTAGATAATATACTCAAAACTTATCCAGACCATAGTTTGGTGGACGATATTTGGTATTTGAAAGGTAATATATTCAGGAAGGAGAAAAAATTTGCAGAAGCCATTACTTTTTATGAAAAAACGATAGCGTCAGACCCTGAAAGTATTAGAATAGACAATGCTTTATTTGCCTTAGGAGAATTATATGAAAGTAAAGTAATAGATAAGGAAAAAGCGCGCGCTTGTTATGAACGCATATTCATAGAGTTCACAGATAGTTTATATGCTGTTGAAGCCCGAAAAAGGTATAGATCATTACGTGGAGATAAAATACAATAATGAGACACAAGTTCAACGTACAAAATGCAAAAAGCAAACACTTATCTTAGTGGGTGGAAAAAAAGTAGCCTAAAAAGGTAGAAGTAAAAGACCAGGTGGAAACACACTGACTATAAACTCATTTTATATAGTTTATAGATAGCTTATTATACTTTTGAATCTGCAATGTTTCGGTATAACAATACAAAAGCAAAGTAACATTTTCTTTAAGGTAAAATATTACTTTGCTTTTGTAGCAAACGGGCATTTGCGCAGATAAATAAAGTTATAATTACCTAAATAGGATATGTTCAACTTTATCTATCTATGTCAAATATAAAAAGGATTATTTAGTATGTGTATCGTCAGAAACAGTCAGCTTGTGACGACCCTTTGCACGACGGTTAGCAAGTACCCGGCGTCCATTTTTAGAACTCATACGGGAACGAAATCCATGTTTATTTACGCGTTTGCGTTTTGATGGTTGGTAAGTACGTTTCATTGCTGTTATTTTTAAGCAATATGCTCAATTAATTCAAAATGTTTGCAAAAGTATCATTTTTTTACAAGAAACAAAATCTAAACGGTCATTATTTCTTTTTCCTTAATATCCAGTAGTTCGTCAATTTTTTTGATATGTTTATCAGTGAGTTGCTGAACGGTTTCCTCCCGTTTTTTTCCTTCGTCTTCTGAAAAACCATCTTTAACAGCCTTCTTAATACCCTCCATAGCTTCCCTTCTGGAAGAGCGGGAGCTAACTTTAGCATCTTCGCCCAGAGCCTTCGCTTTTTTTACTAAATCGCGACGACGTTCCTCTGTAAGAGGGGGAAACGATAAACGCACAACTTCACCATCATTCATAGGAGTTACACCAAGATTTGCCTCAAAGATAGACCTTTCGATAGGTGCCAACATAGACTTTTCCCAAGGTTGGATGACGAGAGATCGTGCATCAGACGTTGAAATATTAGCTACTTGGTTCATGGGCGTCGGTGTTCCATAGTAGTTCACCAACAAATCTCTGACAATTGCTGGAGTAGCTTTGCCCGTTGTGATTTTCCCTAACTCTTTACTTAGATGATCCAACGCTTTTTCCATGGCTTCTTCAGCCGTTTCCACTAAAAAATTTACTTCTTCCAACATAGCTGTATGGATTATTACCAGAATTAAAAATAATTTCTTTTTGCGCCTTTAGTCATTGGAAGATCCAAAGAAACGAAGTGCAAAATATAATAACATAACTAAAGCAGAAAATGCAGCAGATACATAAGTCATGGCAGCCCACCATAATGCATCTTTAGCTCCTTCTTGTTCTGCCCCATGTGTGATGCCAGAGTGATTTAACCACACCAGGGCTCTTTTGGAGGCATCAAATTCCACAGGCAAGGTGATTAAGCTAAATACTGCTGTCACTAAAAAGGTAAGCATGGTGATAAACAAAATGGTTTGATTGCCACCAGATCCAAATAAACCAAGGGCTAACATTAAAAGCCACTGTTGCAGTGATGAGGCAATATTTACTATGGGTACCACGGCAGAACGCATAGTTAACCAGGCATAAGCCTGATTGTGTTGCACCGCATGACCGCATTCATGTGCTGCAACAGCCGCAGCACCAATGGTCCTTCCGTTAAATACATCGGGACTTAGATTAACAACTTTAGACATCGGATTATAATGATCCGTCAGCATGCCGTGTCCTTCTTCTATGCGAACATCATTGATACCATAATACTTAAGCATATTTTCAGCTATTTCGCGCCCGGACAATCCGGAGCGAATACCGATTTGGCTGTAATGCCTGAATTTATTTTTTAATTTCTGGCTGATGATAAAACCAACCAATGATAACAAACCTGCTAAAATAAAATATCCCATGATTTGAATTTTTTAGGATTATAACGTAATTCCTTAAAATTTAGTTTACATTAGAGTCAAGATATACGGTCAAAACCAGTATAGGGAATCAAGGCTTTAGGAATAATAATACCCTCGGCTGTTTGATTATTTTCCAACAAAGCGGCTACAATGCGGGCTAAAGCCAAAGCACTTCCATTCAGGGTATGCGCGAGTCTGGATTGTTTGCCGTCTTTGAATCTTAATTTTAACCTGTTACTTTGAAATGTTTCAAAGTTTGAAACAGAACTTACTTCCAGCCATCGTTTTTGACCAGCAGAATACACCTCAAAATCATAGGTCAAAGCAGAGGCAAAAGACATATCTCCACCACATAAGCGCAATATTCTATAAGGTAGTTCCAATTTGGCTAAAATTTGACTAACATGCTGAATCATTTGATCTAAAACCTGATAGGATTGATCGGGATGAGCGACTTGAACAATTTCAACCTTATCAAATTGGTGAACCCTGTTTAGTCCTCTGACATGCGCGCCGTAAGAGCCTGCTTCTCTTCTAAAACAAGGAGTGTAACCGCACATTTTTACTGGAAGTTTTGTTGCGTCCAAAATAACGTCACGTAAAATGTTTGTTATGGGGACTTCAGCGGTTGGTATCAGGTAAAGGTCGTCTTTAGCTACATAATACATTTGCCCTTCTTTATCGGGGAGTTGTCCAGTGGCTGTGGCAGAAGCTTCATTGACCATTAATGGCGGCATAATCTCCTCATAACCGGCATTGACAGCTTCATCTAAAAAAAACTGAATGAGTGCGCGTTGTAGTTTTGCCCCTTTACCACGATAAACGGGAAATCCACTACCAGTAATTTTTACACCCAGTTCTAAATCGAAAAGGTTATACTTTTTAGCCAAATCCCAGTGGGGCAGTGCCTGTTCACTTAAAACAGGAAGTTCGGCCGTCCAAGATTGATATACTTCGTTATCGTCAGGCGTTTTGCCGGGAGGAACACTGGCATGGGGAAGATTGGGAATCAAATAAAGTAACCCATCCAGGTCTTTTTCTATGTTCCCCAAAAGTACCTCCAGTTCGGCCGTTTTGTCTTTTAGTGTATTTACTTTGACTTTTATAGCTTCCGCACCCTCTTTATCACCTTCTTTATACCGTTTTCCAACTTCATCAGAGAACTGATTTCGATCAGTAAGTAACTTCTCAAGTTCGGTTCGCCATTGTTTGCGCTGATCATCAAGCTGAAGAATTTCAGCTATTTTTTCAGCAGCATCGGGCACATTTTTCTTGCCAAGTCCTTCAATGACTTCTAACTGATTTTGACGGATAACGCTAATTTGCAACATAATTTTACTTACCTTTTTCTCTTTAATGAACTTTAAAGAGTTCTTTTTGTCTTTATTTTTGAAAAAATTTCACTCTTTATGTAAATTTTTTGCAAAGATAATACTTAGTGTAAAAAATTAATCTATTTTTGTCTCAATGTTTCCTTGTATGTAAAGGAAAACTAAAATTCACCCTGGTTTTTCCTTTCAACATAGATTAGCTTCTTTACAATAGCTTCTTCTTTAGGATATTTTTTGGTAAAAATAAAATGTCTTTCTCTAAGTGGGAAAGGAAAATTTCAGTTCTATTAATTATTCTATATGGTTCGACGAGCGAATCTCCTATTTTCTTAAAGTTTTATTCATGCAATACGACATTGTCCAGCTCAATGAAATGTTGGTGCCCGAATTACGCGATTTAGCGGAAGAAATGCGAGTACCAGGATTCAAGAAATTAACCAAAAAAGAGTTAGTTTATAAAATTCTCGACCAGCAAGCCTTAGCAGGAGTTGCATCGGAGAAGGTTGTTAGTCCATTGGTAACTCCTTCTGTTAACCCAAAGCCAGAACAATTTCGAATTGATTTTGATAAGGTGGAGGAAACGTCAGTTTCACAGTCAGTACCTCCTGTAGTTGATGTGAAGCATAAGGATGTTACGGTTGATATCACGCCTCCTAAGGAAGAATTTCTTCCAATGGAGGAGGAAAATCGCGAACTTCCCAGAGAATTACAAAGAGTGAGAAGGGTTAATCCAACCGAGGAATCTTTACCTCTTACTGATAATAAGTTGAACAGACGTGAATTCCCCAGCGTACGGCGAACTTCTCCAGGTAGGGAATCCAGTCAGGAGGGTACTACCAGTTTACCAGATAAAAGAGATTTTACGAGTGCCAGAAGAAATGTAGTAAATAGTCCGTCCGAAAATAAATCGCTGGATATTGAAAATGACGGAAGGAAAAATTTAGCCTCTAAAGAATTGTGGGACAAGCCAGGTGCAGCTGAAATTGCCCCTATTCCCGAAAATATGGAGGCTGAAAACAGAAGAATTCTAAGAAAAAGAAGAGAAGATGGTGAAGTTCAAAGAACACCATCAGCACTCGTTCAAAGGCCAGCAGTTATACTTAGAGAAAATAGATCACCCCTAAGGGATAATAGAAAGCCTTTGGCAGCGGATGCAAATAATCCTGAAACTCCCATGCAACAGCAGCCGGTAAACCCCCAACCTGCTCCTCCGCCACCACCGCCAGTAATAAAGTTCGAACCTGAATTAGACGGAATTATAGAGAGCGAAGGAAGTTTGGAGATGATGCCAGATGGTTATGGTTTCTTACGCTCGTCAGATTATAATTATTTATCCTCACCTGATGATGTTTATGTTTCTCCTTCTCAAATTAAACTGTTTGGTTTGAGAACAGGAGATACAATCAAAGGGACTTTAAGGCCACCTAAAGAAGGTGAAAAGTATTTTGCACTACTAAAAGTGTCCAAAATAAATGGAACCAATCCGGATAATATAAAAGAAAGAATTCCTTTTGATTATCTAACACCCCTTTTCCCTACCGAGAAATTTAAGCTCACCGCTTCGTCTTCCGGAAAAGATATGGGTAATAGAATGATTGATTTGTTTACGCCTATCGGAAAGGGTCAGCGCGGTCTTATCGTTGCCCAACCAAAAACAGGCAAGACTTTCCTTTTGAAAGATTTGGCAAATGCTATCTCTAAAAATAATCCTGAATGCTATATTATAGTTCTTCTTATAGATGAACGCCCCGAAGAAGTTACCGATTTTAAAAGAAGTGTGAATGCTGAAGTTATTGCCTCCACTTTTGATGAACCTGCTGATAATCATGTAAGAGTAGCTAATTTGGTTTTAGAAAAAGCAAAGCGTTTGGTGGAAAGTGGTCACGATGTGGTAATTATGCTCGATTCTATCACTCGTTTAGCAAGAGCCTATAATACTGTCGCCCCCGCAAGTGGAAAAGTTCTTTCGGGTGGGGTAGAAGCCAATGCGCTCCATAAACCAAAGAAATTTTTCGGCGCAGCCAGAAATATCGAAGGTGGTGGATCTCTGACTATTTTAGCAACAGCCCTTATTGACACAGGTTCAAAAATGGATGGCGTTATCTTCGAAGAGTTTAAAGGTACCGGTAATATGGAACTTCAATTAGACAGAGGTCTTGCAAATAAACGGATGTTCCCTTCTATCGATCTTACAAAATCATCTACCAGACGGGAAGATTTGTTGTTAGACAAGGAAACGCTGCAGAGAATGTTTATACTGAGGAATCACCTGGCTGATATGAAGCCGGAAGAAGCAATGGATTTTCTTCGTAAACACATGGTTGGAACTAAATCAAATGATGAATTTCTCTCGTCTATGAACGGCTAATTTCGCGCTTAAAACAGAATAATTTGTTAGAAATGCAGTTTCTTTAGAATAAATTCTTAAATTAAACTATTGTTAACTATGTCGAGATGTTTAAACCTACCCGTTTAGATCGGAATGAAAGAAAATGATGTTGTTTATACGTTTGAATATTATTCTATTTGTTTGTCTCTTTGTTCATTTCCAACTAAGAGCTCAAGAGGCTGATTACGTGCCAAATGAGTTTTTAGTACAGTTCAATCCTGAGGTATCAGCATCGCAATGGTTTAACTCGCTTGCTTTTGAAAAAAAAGCAACGGGTATTTCTACAGTTAAAATGCTTTCCGAACCTCTTAATATCTATCAGTTAAATATTAATCCTTCTTTAGTATCTGAAAATGAAGCGCTTCGTTTTTTAAGACTGCAGCCTAATATTAGATTCGTACAGAGAAATCATTATATAAAATTACGGAGCGTTATTCCTAACGACTCTTTGTTTTCTCAGCAGTATTATTTGCAAAATAAAGGACAAAACGGCGGTTTGCTTGGTTTGGACATTAAAGCTGTCGAAGCCTGGAATGTTACCCAGGGCGGCGTTACCACAAGCGGTGATTCCATTGTTATTTGTGTTATTGATAATGGGGTGGATATAAGTCATCCCGATCTGAAAGATAATCTCTGGGTAAATCAGGCGGAAGTTCCAAATAATAACAAAGATGACGACGGAAATGGATACATAGACGATTTTCTGGGTTGGAATGTTGACTTTAAATCGGATGAAGTCAGTTATATTAATTTCCATGGCACGCCTGTAGCTGGATTAATTGGCGCAACTGGTAATAATAAAACGGGTGTAACAGGCATTAACTGGAAGGTTAAACTGATGGTGGTAACTTCCCAGATTGCTAATGTCCTGTCAGAAAGCAGAGCCATAGAAGCTTATTCTTATCCTCTGGTTATGAGGAAATTGTATAATGAATCAAAAGGAAAGAAAGGGGCTTTTGTCGTAGCAACCAATACCTCATGGGGCATAGATAAAAGAAAACCAGAGGATTTCCCTATATGGTGTAATTTTTATAATGCCCTCGGTAATGTGGGTATTTTAAACATCGCAGCAACTATTAATCAAAGTATAGACGTGGATGTTTCCGGAGATATTCCTACCACTTGCCCAAGTGATTTTATAATCTCGGCAACGGCTATTTCCGATAAAGGTGAATTGAGGTACGGTTACGGTAAAACGTCTATAGATATTACCTCTTTGGGTTTTAATTTATTAACTACAGCCGATAAAGGTGGTTATGCCAGACAAAGTGGTAATTCGTTTGTCTCTCCTCAAATTGCTGGGGCTATTGGGCTTCTTTACGCTTCTCCCTGCCCAACTTTAGCAGTATTATCTCGAAATGATCCTGCAGCCGCTGCCAGGTTGGTCAGAAAGGCCCTGCTGGGCGGTGTAACTGTTTTGGATAGTCTGGTGAATAAGGTGAGTTCAGGTGGCATGCTGAATATGGAGAAAAGTATTCGGTTTCTTATAGATAGTTGTGGTAAATGTCCTCCAATTGCTAAAATTGAGGTGACTAATGTATCTACTACCGAAGTTCAATTATCATGGATATCAAATGATAGTATCAAAAATATAAATTTATTTTTTAGAAAAATGGGAGATACCTCCTGGATATCTCTGCCAAATACTAAGAATCCTTTATCTATTGCTGGACTATTACCATGTAATGATTATGAAATATCATTGAACAGAACTTGTCTCAATGGGGAGAATCCTGCCGGTCAGTCGATTAGTTTTAAAACAGATGGTTGTTGTAAAAATCCAGCAAGTATGGAATCCGTAAGTGTCGGAAATACAGAATTTGTATTAAAATGGGAAAAGGTGACCGCGGCGTCCGCTTACCTTGTTCGCTGGAAATTATCTAAAGATTCTCTTTCTTCTGCCTGGCAAACCTTGCAAGTATCCCAAAATGGAGTAACGATTCGTGGATTGTCTTCTTGTTCGGAATATGATATTCAGATTAGAAGTTTGTGTGCTTCAAATCAATTGCCCTTCAGTAACTCATTTAAGTTTAAAACGACGGGTTGTGGAAATTGTCTGGAGAAAAATTATTGTATTCCTAAGGGAATAACTATCGTAAGTGCAGAAAACGAATGGATTGCACAAGTAAAAATAGGCGATTTTGTCCATTTATCAGGTAAAGACGGGTATGGTGATTTTACGAGAAAAAATGGACCCACTTTAAAACCAGGTACTTCCTATCCCTTAACTTTAGAGCCAGGCTATTTGAATACCGCTTACAACGAATTTTTTATAGTTTGGATCGATCTTAATCAAGACGGTTCTTTTACAAATGAGGAGGAATTATTTAATTCAGGTTCACCAAAAAAGGGATTAGTTACCTCCATTTTGAGTATTCCTGCTTCTGCTACATTGGGTTCCACACGAATGCGAGTAGTTATGCAGTACCGTCAAGAACCGGGAGCGTGTGTTTTTCCTGTGGAATTTTTTGGAGAGGTGGAAGATTTTTGCGTGAATTTCAGCCAAACTGTGAATACTGTACCTATCCTTCCGGTAGCTAATATTGTGGTATTTCCTAATCCCAGTGAGGGCATATTTTCTATAAACTTCCAGGAAGATCAACTATGGGAGTCTATAACCATGATAAATATGATGGGGCAAACTATTACAAAAGTGAACTTAGAGAAGGGAGTAAAAGAGTACCGTTGGGAGGGAAAAAAGACACTCGCGGGTCAGTATACCTTAGTTTTTCAGGGACCAAAGGGGGTTTACACCCACAGAATATCTATTTTATAGTTTTGAATCTATATTTTCGATCTCGGCTGGATCATAATTGCTAAACCATACTTTCAATGTAGATTTGGCTTGAAGTTTCACTGCATCATTAATATAAGAAGCAATGGCTACGAGACCTACGCCTAAAACGCCCAGATCGTCAGTATATCCAATGAAAGGAGTTAGGTCGGGGATTAAATCTATGGGAGCAATAAGATACCCCAACACGCCAATTATTATGTTCTTGGCCCATGTTGGGGTTTCTTTCCGTTTAAAAGCATAGTAAAGGAGCAAAGAAGAATAAAGGGATTGCACACCTATTTTCTTTGCATAAGATTGTACCGTGTTCCAAAACCTGGATTCTGAAAAGAACACGGCATATTTCTTGATTCGCGAAAGCATATATAAAGGATTATAAATTAATCCAATCGTTGTTTAACCTCAGTAATTTCGTACACCTCAATAATGTCACCCACTCTCATTTCATTGAAATTCTTTATGGACAGACCACATTCCATGCCATTTCTGACCTCTTTAACGTCATCTTTGAAACGTTTGAGTGATGATACCTCACCGTGCGTATTTTCTCTGGTAGGGAACACAATAATGCCATCCCGCACCAATCTGATATGACTATTTCTACTGATTTTACCTTCTTGAACGTAGCAACCAGCGATAGTTCCAATTTTACTAATCTTGTAAATTTCTCTGATTTCAACCATACCTATGACCGTTTCCACTTTGGTAGGTTCAAGCATACCTTCGATGGCCGCTTTAACTTCTTCAATGGCTTCATAAATAATAGAGTAGGTTTTAATTTCAACGCCCTCTTTTTCTGCCAGTTTTCTTGCACCGGAGGAAGGTCGAACCTGGAAACCTATAATGATGGCATCAGAAGCGGAAGCGAGAAGGACATCAGACTCGATGATACCACCCACTGCTTTATGTATTACATTTACCTGAACCTTCTCAATAGACAACTTGATAAGAGAATCAGCTAATGCCTCGATAGACCCGTCTACGTCACCTTTAACGATAAGTTTAAGTTCTTTGAAGTTACCAAGGGCTAGACGACGACCTATTTCATCAAGAGAAATACGTTTGGTTGCCCTGGTAGTTTGCTCTCTGGTAATCTGCGCTCTTTTAGACGCAATTTGCCTTGCTTCCTGATCGGAATCAACTACTTTAAATCGATCACCTGCCTGAGGCGCACCAGTTAATCCGAGCACTAAAACTGGGGTTGACGGTCCGGCTGATTTAATTCTTTGTCCTCGCTCGTTCAACAACGCTTTTACTTTTCCAGCAAATTCACCAGCTACAAGAGAGTCTTTATCTCTTAATGTGCCATATTGAACTAAAAGCTTAGTTACATAACCTCTACCCTTGTCGAGGGAGGCTTCTATAACCGTACCAACGGCGGGTCTGTTAGGATTGGCTTTAAGTTCAAGCATCTCCGCTTCCAATAATATTTTCTCCAATATTTCAGGAATACCGAGGCCTGTTTTGGCTGAAATATCCTGAGATTGGTATTTTCCACCCCATTCCTCTACCAAAAGATTCATGGAAGCGAGTTCTTGTTTAATTTTTTCAGGTTGAGCACCAACTTTATCAACCTTATTTATGGCAAATATGATGGGTACGTTGGCAGCCTGTGCATGTGAAATAGCTTCCTTTGTTTGAGGCATTATGCTATCGTCTGCAGCTATTATAATAATGGCGATATCTGTAACTTTAGCACCACGGGCACGCATTGCTGTGAAAGCCTCGTGACCTGGAGTGTCCAGGAAGGTAATTTTTTTATTATCACCGATGATCATTTCGTAAGCACCAATATGCTGGGTGATACCACCTGCTTCACCAGATACTACATTAGCACTTCTAATATAGTCTAAGAGAGATGTTTTTCCATGATCCACGTGACCCATAACGGTAACGATAGGCGCGCGATGAATTAATAGCGCTGGATCATCTTCGACAACAACTACTTCTTCATCTGCTTGTTCTTCTACAGAAATAAACTCAACTTCTCTGCCAAATTCACCTGCAACGAGTTCGATTATCTCAGCGTCCAAACGTTGGTTAATCGAAACGATAACACCCAGATTCATACAAACGGTGATGACTTCGGAGATGGGAACATCGAGAAGATTAGATAATTCCTGTGCGGAAATGAATTCAGTTAACTCTAATTTTCCTGTTAGTTCGTCTTGATCAAGTTGTTCTTGTTTCTCTCTGAAACGATCCCGCTTATCCCGCTGAAACTTTTGACGTTTATTCTTTCCACCTCCTGAAAGGCGAGCCATAGTGGCTTTAATCTTATCCTCAATTTCTTTCTTAGATACCTCTTTAGGTTCTTCTCTTCCCGTGGCTGGTCTGTTTACCGGTGGCCTGTTATTAGGACCGGCGTTATTGTTACCTGGTGCAGGTCGTCTTTGTTGAGCTCCACCCTGACCTTGATAATTCTGTCCGCCTTGTCCACCTGCATTAGGTCTGTTTTGCGGATTATTGTTATTACTATTGTTTTGTTGATTGTTATTGCTACCTTGGATTTGGCCCTGATTAGCGGTTGAACCTTGGTTATTACCTTGACTTTGTCCCGTATTTTGGGTATTAGGAGTACCTTCCCCAGCTACTTTCTTACGTTTGCGTTTGCGTTTTCTTCTTGCTTCTTCTGACTCAGGGCTACCTGGTGTTAGTGGTTTAGCGCCTGTAGCGGGAGGAGTGCCACCTGAAACGGCAGGTTTTGCTGCCGCGGGTGGTGGGGTTACTGGCTTACTTCTTCCTCTGTTTTTATCAAAGGAATTGGTATCAATTTTACCCAAAATCTTTAAACCTCTTAATTCAGGTGTTTCTGCTCTCATCATAGTTCCGTCCTCAGTTATAACTGGAGGAGTGACTTTGATGGCTTGAACTTCAGGTTTAGCAGCCGTATTTAGTAAGGAACTAACTACGGTGTTTGATGCTGGCGTTGATTTTTTTTCTTTCTCAATAGAAGGCTTTTGTACCACTTTAGGTACTTCAGCTTGAATTTTTGCTTCAGGTATGGAAGAGGCTGTTGGCTTAACAGGCGATTCGCTAGGTTTTGCAGGCGTTTTTACCGCTGCTGTTACAACGACTTCAGATTTTTCTTTCTCTTTAGTTCTTTGTTGTAAACGGCTGGAAAGATCTATTTTACCAATAACGGTAGGGCGTTGCAACTGAATAGCGCCTTCCGGTCTCCCTGACTTTTCCTCTACAACAGGTGCTACAATCTCTTTTGGAGTTTCTGTTGCGGCAACGTCAAGCTCTTCCTTTCCGGTCTTTCCCGCACCAAAACTGACTGATTTTGCCTGTTGTTTAATATCTCCTGATTTCTGGAACTCTTTTAACAGCTCAGAATACATCTGGTCTGTTATTTTAGCGGTGGGTTTATTTTCCACCTCGTATCCTTTTTTGGCAAGATGCTCAACGAGTGTGGACAAGCCCACGTTTAGTTCCTTTACTATCTGAATAAGTTTCAACGGCATTCGATTTAATACTAATTTGCAGTGCAAAACTACAAAAGAGTTTCGTTAAATTATAATAGGAATTTCATCATTCCTCAAATTCCGCCGCAAGAACAGATAAAACCTCTTCAATAGTTTCAGTTTCCAGGTCTGTGCGGCGAATTAGTTCTTCTTTGCTTAGGGTTAACACGCTTCTTGCGGTGTCACAGCCAATGCCTTTCAGAGCATCAATAACCCATCCTTCTATTTCGTCTGAGAATTCTTCTAAATCAACATCGTCGATTTCAAATTCCTCATTATTTCTAAATACATCAATCTCAAATCCAGTGAGTAAACCCGCTAATTTAATATTTGTTCCCCCTTTTCCAATAGCCAAAGAAACCTGTTCTGGTTCTAAAAACACTTTTACGCGATTTTTATCTTGATTTACAGTAATGGAGGTTACCTTGGCTGGTGTGAGAGCACGCTGGATATACAATTGTAAATTGTTTGTGTAATTTACAATATCAATATTCTCGTTATTTAATTCTCTAACAATACCATGTATTCTTGATCCCTTCATTCCTACGCAAGCACCTACAGGATCAATTCTATCATCAAAAGATTCCACAGCCACTTTTGCACGCTCGCCTGGCATTCTGACGATTTTACGAATAGAAATCAGACCATCCTCTATTTCTGGTACTTCCTGTTCCAATAGTTTCTCTAAAAATAAAGAATCTGTTCTTGAAGCAATAACCGTTGGGTTATTATTCCTCATTTCTACCGATTTGATAACGGCCTTCACTAAATCGCCTTTTCGATAGTAGTCACCTTTTATCATCTCAGTTTTTGGTAAAATAAGTTCGTTTCCTGTGGCATCATCAACAATTAAAATTTCTTTTTTTAATATTTGATGTACTTCAGCGGTAACTATTTCACCTAATCTATCATTGTATTTTTTGAATACTTCTTCTTTCTCAAGATCCATAATTCTTGAAATGAGGGTTTGACGGGCAGCCATAATAGACCTTCTGCCGAAATCCTCAAGTTGCAACTGCTCGTAGCATTCTTCCCCCACCTCGTAATCAGCATCGATAGAAATAGCTTCAGATATAGAAATTTGGCTTTTTTCATCTGCCACTTCTCCATCGGGGACTATTTCTCTAACCCGCCATAATTCTAAATCGCCTTTTTGTGTATTAACAATGACATCGAAATTTTCGTCAGAGCCAAACTTCTTTTTGATTAGAGTACGGAATACATCCTCCAAAACCCTTACCATAGTAGGACGGTCAATATTTTTACCATCCTTAAATTCTGAAAATGTTTCTACAAGGTTCAGCATAATTTTATCCTTTTAAAATGAAACCTTAACAAGTGCGTTTTTGATAGTGTTAAAAGAACACCTTTTCTCAAATGGGGTATTTACTTTTTTCTTCCCCTCTAAAATTTTTTCTTCCCAAACAATTAAAACACCTTCATCATCAGCTTCTTTCATAATACCAGTAACCTGACTATCATCATCAAGGGTTATAACTAATTTTCTACCCAAATGTTTTTTATATTGCCTGGGAAGACTTAAGGGACGACTAACACCTGGTGATGAAACTTCCAGGGTGTAGGTTTCGCCTAACCATTTATTTTCGTCTAAAATACCTTCCAGAAATCGGCTCACCGTCCGACATACATCAAAGTCAACGCCTGTATCACTATCTATAAATACTTCGACTTTTTGCCTGACAGAAATGCTGATATCCAATAAAAAGCAATGACTTATTTCAGGTTCCTGAAATTTTTCTGCCAACAAATAGCTTAGTTTTTCCTTGATTTCGTCCATAAACATTAAATTGGATTAAAATAAAAAAGAGGGTTATTTCCCTCTCACTTACTTTTTCCCATTTTTTACTCGGCAAAGATAATGAATTATTTTGTTTTTTTAATAAAAATCATATTTTTTGAAATGATAAGGCTCATATTGTTTATTAAATAGCCCCACATCATTTTCTTTTTTTGAACTTACATATAACTATCTTTGTTTTCTAAAATGATATGATTTAAAACGGAAATTGGAAATGAACAAAGACACACTTTTACATAAGGCCTTAAAAGGTGAATTTTTATCTCCTGAAGAAGGTGTTTTTCTATTTGAGAATGTTCCCACCGCAGAACTTATGGAGGTAGGGAATATGATCCGTTTTAAACTCAATCCTGAAAAAAAAGTAACCTGGATTATAGATAGAAATTCAAACACCACGAATGTGTGTGTGGCTAACTGTAAATTTTGTAATTTCTACAGACGACCGGGTCACGAAGAATCCTATATTACTTCATTGGAGGAGTATGCAGTTAAAATAGAGGAAACTTTTAGGTTGGGTGGAGAACAATTATTACTCCAAGGTGGACACCATCCCGATTTAGGGCTGAGTTATTATGTTAATCTTTTCAGGGAATTAAAAAAACGATATCCTCTTCTTAAATTACACGCTTTAGGGCCGCCTGAAATTGCACACATCACTAAATTGGAGGGCTCAACTCACATTGAGGTGTTAAAAGCATTAAAGGAAGCCGGATTAGATTCTCTGCCTGGTGCAGGGGCGGAAATACTGGATGATAGGGTCAGAAGGTTGATTTCTAAAGGTAAATGTGGAGCCGATGAATGGTTAGATGTCATGAGGGCAGCGCACAAAATTGATTTGACTACCTCAGCAACGCTCATGTTTGGTCATATTGAAACCAATTTGGAGCGAATGGAACATTTGGCTAAAATACGACAGGTTCAAAGTGAGAAACCCGCACATGTAAAAGGTTTTATTGCTTTTATTCCCTGGCCTTTTCAAGATGAAGATACTATTTTAAAGAAATTAAAACGGGCCAGAAATGCCTGTACCGGCGATGAATATATTCGAATGATTGCTTTAAGTAGAATAATGTTACCAAATGTTCAGCATATTCAGGCCTCCTGGTTAACCGTAGGGAAAACGGTAGCTCAGGTTTGTTTGCATTCTGGTGCCGATGATTTCGGTTCCATTATGATAGAAGAAAATGTCGTCTCCGCCGCAGGTGCCCGTTTTCGCTTTACGGCCAATGGTATTCAGGAAGCTATAACTGAAGCTGGTTTTGAACCTCAGTTGAGAAACCAGCAGTATGAATACCGTAGGCTACCTGAAAATATGGAACAACAAATTTTGAATAGAGAAGAAATGCTGGTCGATTAAAATACA
>BJGN01000038.1:21417-23511 GCA_014190515.1 Bacteroidota bacterium | reverse complement strand
CATAGGGTTCCTTTCCCCTTCCACCGTAATTTCATTTAACAGAGTGCTTTGCGATGCTAAGGACACTTTACCTAAATCTACCGAAGGGCTCGATGCAGAAAATGAGACCGAAGTGTAATACGATGTATAACCCAAATAAGTGATATTTAACAAGAAATCGCCTAAGCTAATTTTTTCAAATTTAAAGCGACCATCATTTTCAGAGAGGGCGAATTCAACGAGCGTCGAATCTGTTTTTTTTAGTAACATCACGGTAGCAGAGCTTAACGACCCCCCCGTTGAATCGGAAATTACGCCGGTTAATTTACCTATATTTTGTGCTGAAAGATTTCCACAAAATAAAAGTCCCAGAGTGAGACAAAACAGGCTTAATTTTAAGTTTGTTGACATAGTATTGGTTTAACTTATTTTATGTCACAAAGCAAGTATATTTATTCTAATATCCAAATTATTTTAAATCAAAGTGCCAAATTACTCTACCAAAGGACTAAAAACGTCGCTATTTTATTTTTAACGTCATTAATATGTCGTGAAACCACAGGAAATGGATAAAATAAAATATATTTGCAAAATAATTAAGGTCTCGTAGTAGAATGGATACTACGTGGGTCTCCGGAACCCGAGATACAGGTTCGATTCCTGTCGAGACCACCCACATAATTAGGAAGTTGGCATTTTGTATTTTAACCTTATGTAACTACATGGTAATTAAATATTAGGAGTGATTTTTTTCCTTTATTTAATAAACAAAATGAGTGATTTTTTAGAAAAAAAGGTAGATAGTATTATATTAACCAAATTATTTATAAATTTGAATTAATTTTCATGTGTAAATCAAGTGTTTAACGTGAAAGTAAATCTCCCAGATTCTACATTTAGAACCACATTATTAATTTTCGGAGCATGTTAAAGAAAATATTTTATTCGTTACTTGTCCTTTTAGTAACTAGTCTTGTTGCAAATAGCCAGACTACTGAAGACGAAACAATGCCTTGGGAGCAACCTACAAAAGGTAAAGATAAACCAAAGAAGGAAAAGCAGGCTGCTAAACCCCCCAAAGTGAAAAATGAGGAGGTTGCACCGGAAATGGAAGTAGAAATCCCTGAAACGGAAGATCCTGCAACAGATAAACCATCAGGATATTCTCCTGGTTCTGGCTTCGAAGTTGGTTTAAGAGGTGGTCTCTTTCAAATTTTAGGTGAAATTAAAAGGGGGTCTCCTGATTCAGTCGGTGGATTTTCAAATTATGGTTTTGCAGGAAGCCTTAGGTTTGCCTTAGATAATATTTTTTCCCTGCGTGCAGAATTCCTTTACGGAAAAGCAGCGGGTAATTCCGATGGTTTAAATCCTTCGCTTCGTGGATTCTCATCTACCTGGATGTCAGGTTCCATGTGGGGTCTTATAAATCTTAATTCCTTGGCTTCCGCAGACAAGGAAAAAAAATTAGGCATTAATTTGATGGTCGGTGGTGGTGCAAACTCATCAACCGTGACTAAGTATGGTACCATTATTTCAAGACCAACAGAAGCGGAAAAAACGACAAGGAAATTCGATTTCTCAAATAATCCTTTTCATGCAGGTGTTGGTCTTAACCTTGCTTACAGGGTTTCTCCAAATCTTAGCATAGGTCTTGAACATCAAACAATGATGGCTATGGGTGAAAGAAGAGATTTCTTGGATGGTTGGGACAACGGTTTAGAAAATCCTACTTCTTCTCAGACAGATTATAATGACTATATTGGATTTACTAATCTTAGCTTAAATTATATTATTGGTAATAAGACAGGTGATTCTCCTGCTTTTTGGAATAGCCCGTTAAAAAATGTAATCAGAGAAATTGAAGGTATTAAGACAAATATAGGAACAGGGGGTAAAATTCCTATTCAAGATACAGATAAGGATGGCGTTTTAGACGAATTTGATATGGAATTGAATACACCTCCGAATGCCTTAGTTGATACGCGTGGCCGTACCCTGGATAGTGATAAAGATGGTGTTCCCGATTATTTGGATAAACAACCTTTTTATGCTCCGTTGGAAGGGGAACAGGTAGATGCAGATGGTGTTATCGTTAATGGTGACAACACTACAGGT
>BJGN01000038.1:9498-21402 GCA_014190515.1 Bacteroidota bacterium | reverse complement strand
ACAGGTGGAGGAATGACTCCTCGTCCTGGAGGTGGCGGAGTAACTGAAGCCAGAGTTAAAGAAATTGTGGAACAAGCATTTCAACAACGCGAGGCAACTGGAGGAGGTTCTTACGGTGGCGGTGCCGTCGTAGAATGGTTTCTACCTATGATTCATTTCGAAATGTCGAGTAGCAGTATCCGTAATTCAGATGTTGGAAATCTATCTTCTATTGCCAGAATGATGAAATCAAATAGAAGTATGAAGTTGTTAGTTATAGGTTATACAGATAAGACGGGCGGGGAAGATATTAACCAAAAACTTTCCTTCCAGCGTGCAAGTGCGGCTATTGATTATTTTGTGAATAAACAAGGCATCTCTCGCGATCGTTTTGTTCTTAATTATAAAGGTAAAGATGATAATATCGTGGAGGCCAACAGCAGCTTCATGAATCGTCGTGTTGAATTCCAGGTGGCAAAACCTGGAGATACAGATATGCCTGCTCCTGGTGGTAATTAATAAGGTTAATAAACATATAAAAAAGGAGGCTGTCTAACAAGGTAGCCTCCTTTTTTTTGGCAATAGATATGTGACCCCAGCCAGGGTCAGGATATTGTAAAAACCGACCCCAGAGGGGTCGCATGTCTATAGGACAGTGCCGCAAGGGACCTAATGGTATATTGTGGAATTTGTTCCGCCAGGGGCATAATGGGATTTTTTATAACCTATTTTTCAATTATTAAAAATAAAAATATGATTTATTTTTTTAAACACATTAAATAAAAATAATAAGTATAAAAAATATGAAATCAATATTTAACAATAACATATTATAAATTATTTTACTATAATCTATTGAATTTCAGCGTTTACCAATGCTTTTCATTTTAAATTTGGCTTATGATTTGCTTTACCAGAATCGTGAAACGGAATAAGCCGTTACATGCATTCAGGTAAAATGAAACTCATGAAAATTAAAATCTACCTCCTAACTTTATTAATGCTTCCGGCGCTTACCATTTTAGCGCAAAAGGAATCGACGGTAACCTTTGGGCAACTATTGGTTAAATTCAAACCACAAGTAGTTCCGGAAAATTTCATGGTAGGATTTCAAACTTACGCCAGAGATGGAGGAGGTATTTGGTTAGAGAAAAAATTAAGTAAAGCGGCTAATATCAACTTGATTGGTTATGATACGCTAACGGTGAATGCTATTAATCTGTTAGAGGAAATTAAAAAAAATCCTCAAGTTGAATATGCCTGTTTTGATATCGCCGTTGAGTCAAGAGGAGATATGCCGGATGATCCAAATTTAGCGTCACAATGGGGTCTGTTTAGTATTGGAACAGATAAAGTGTGGGAGATTACCAAAGGGGGCGTTTCTGCTTTAGGTGATACTATTGTGGTGGCTATTCTCGATACTGGTTTCGATATTAATCATGAAGATTTGAAGGGGAATATCTGGATTAACAAAGGGGAAAAACCTGGTGATAAAATTGATAATGACCAAAATGGTTATATCGATGATGTATCAGGTTGGAATTTCATACATCAAAATGCAACGCATATTGCCGATAATCACGGGAGCTCCGTGGCAGGTATTATTGGTGCAAAGGGAAACAATGGAAAGGGAATTTCAGGGATGAACTGGCACGTTAAATTGATGGTTTTTGAAACTCGTCTGGTAAGCGATATTATTGCTGCTTATGATTACATTATAGAGCAAAGGGAACGATATAACCGGACCAAAGGGAAGCAGGGGGCTTTTAAATTGATGGTTTTTGAAACTCGTCTGGTAAGCGATATTATTGCTGCTTATGATTACATTATAGAGCAAAGGGAACGATATAACCGGACCAAAGGGAAGCAGGGGGCTTTTGTGGTTACTGCGAATGCCTCATTTGGGGTTAATAAAATAAAGTGCGTTGATCAGCCTTTATGGGGTGAAATGTATGACCGTCTTGGTGCAGCAGGTATTTTATCAACAGCCGGAGCGGCAAATAATCCCTGGAATGTAGATGAAGTGGGGGACATGCCTACCACCTGTAAAAGCGACTATTTAATGACTGTTCTGAATACTAATTCAAAAGATGAGCGATATGCCGGATCTGCTTTTGGTGCTGTTTCCATAGATATGGGCGCTCCGGGACAAAATTCTTTTTCTACCAGGAATAACAATGAATACGGTGTTTTTCATGGGAATTCTGCCGCAGCGCCTCACCTCGCGGGGGCTATAGCGCTTCTTTATAGTATTCCCCGCCAGAAACTCGCTGAAGAAGCTATGGCCTTTCCGGCACAAACTGCTATGAAAATTAGAAATTTGTTACTTAATAATGTAGATAAGGTGCCTTCTCTCGTATCTTTAACCTCCACAGGGGGCAGACTTAATGTATTTAGCAGTATGTTGAAGTTATTGGAAATCTATCCGGAGAAGAAGACAGAGATGCCAACGGGCAAGTTACTGGTTTACCCTAATCCGAGCATAGACGAAATATATGTTGAAATAGCGAAGCCTGAAAATGAAACTAGTCTTTTATCTATCTATAATGCCATGGGACAACAGGTAAAGCAGATTTTCATGCCAGAGGGAGTAAATAGGGCCAGAGTGATGACAAATGGTTGGAAACCAGGTAACTACTGGGTATTCTCTCCAGGTGTTTTTAATATTCAACAGGCTACTTTTATTGTTCAGGGGCAGTAAATACTTTTCTACGAATATTTTATTACCTAAATTTGTATTTTTCTTTTAGAAAATAAAAAAAACGGTTTATATTTGCAACCGCTAAAGCAAATGGCAAGGCTCCGTAGCTTAATTGGATAGAGCATCTGACTACGGATCAGAAGGTTTCAAGTTCGAGTCTTGACGGAGTCACTCCTTTTTGCAGAGCTTTAAATAAATGCAATTATGTCAAAAGTTTGTCAGCTGACAGGTAAGAGACCAATCGTCGGCAACAATGTATCGCACTCAAATAGGAAGACTAAACGTCGTTTCCTTCCTAACCTAAAGAAAAAACGTTTCTTTATACCAGAAACGGGTGAATGGGTTACATTACGTATTTGCACTTCTGCATTACGTAATATTGATAAATACGGTATTCATCTATATCTTCAGATGTGTGCTAAAAAAGGATTTGACACAGGGGTAACTCTCTAGGTCTTTATAATTAACCATCATGGCAAAGAAAAGTAAGGGTAATCGTATCCAAATTATTTTGGAGTGTACCGAACACAAGAAATCAGGTCTTCCGGGTACATCAAGATATGTAACCCAAAAGAACAGAAAGAATACGCCTGATAGATTAGAGTTAAAGAAATATAACTCTATTCTAAAAAGAGTAACTGTTCACAGAGAAATTAAATAATTTTTAGATTTTTAAAATCATCCTGTCATGGCAAAAGTTTCTAAAAACGCCAGGGTTGCTCAACGTGCCGCAAACGTAGGTTCCGGTCGTGATTTCGTTAAAATCGTCGTTAGTGTCAAAGACCCTAAGACTGGCAATTACAGCTATAAAGAATCAATGATTCACAAAGATAAAAAGGACGAGTTTCTGGCTAAACAGAAATAATCTTTTAAGGAATCATTTTTTGGAGGGGACTTTTCTTTATTGAAGAAAAGTCCCCTTTTGTTTCATTTGATATAATTTTGTTCAGATGTCTATTCTAAATGGGTTTTTTGGGAAAAAGGAAAAGGAAGACCTTAATAAAGGTCTGGAGAAAACAAGAGAATCACTGCTCAGTCGTCTTTCCCGGCTTGTTGTCGGCAAGTCTTCTGTTGATGACGATTTCCTCGACGAGTTAGAAGCTATTCTTATGTCCTCGGATGTAGGTCTCGAAACAACAAATAAAATTATTCAAAGAGTTCAACAAAAGGTCTCCACCTCAAAATATATTAATGCCATTGAGCTAAATGAGATGTTGAGAGGTGAAATGGTGGCTTTGCTCGCTGAAAATAATACAACAGATGTCGATTTCTTCGCTCTTCCAAAAGAAGTTAAACCTTACGTTATTCTTGTAGTTGGCGTAAATGGTGTGGGTAAAACTACGTCTATTGGTAAGTTGGCCTTCCAATGTAAAGAGGCAGGTTTCAATGTGGTCTTAGGTGCCGCTGATACATTTAGAGCTGCTGCTGTCGATCAACTAAAAATATGGTCGGAAAGAGTCTCTTGTCATTTTTATGGAAAGGGTATGAATGCTGATCCAGCCGCCGTAGCATACGAAACAGTCCAATATGCCATAGAAAATAATTGTGATATTGCTATTATTGACACCGCAGGCAGATTACACACGAAGGTCAATCTGATGAACGAACTTTCTAAAATTAAACGGTCTGTAACTAAAAAGTTAGCCACAGCTCCGAATGAGGTTATTCTCGTTCTTGATGCTACTACCGGGCAAAATGCTTTCGAACAAGCTAAACATTTTACAGAGGCAACCGATGTTTCTGGGCTCATTCTAACTAAACTCGACGGTACAGCAAAAGGGGGGGTAGCTATTGGTATTTCGGACCAATTTAAAATACCCATCCGGTTTATTGGCGTGGGTGAAGGAATGCACCAATTACAAGTTTTTAGAAAACGGGATTATGTCGATGCTATTTTTGATAAATAGGCTTTCTTGTCTTTACTGGCTTTACTGCTTCCTTTGGAAATAAATGCCTGTCAGTTATTGGGTTGTCTTTTGTTTCCGGGTTGAATAACAAGGAAACTATCCAATATCTCTCTTCTCTGTATATAAGTTGAATACTATTAATACCACGCTGTAAAACTTTTTCGTTGGTTGCATCTTTCGTTTCATACGCACTAAAAATATGTACCATGTCTCCGTATTCCTCGACAATCCTTCCAATTTCTTGCTCTTTAAGACGTTGTTTCTGAAAACTTGCCTCCGCGCCTCTTATATAATCTTCTACCGTAAGCGAAATAAATCTTTCCTCACCTCGCTGGTCTTTCCCCAGAGCATTAATCCTGGCCTCTGATCGGAAAAGTTTTCTGAATACCTCCCAGTTTCTGCTTTCAGCTGACTCAATGGAAATAACCTGGTACATCCTTGAAATTAAATTATCTATCGTGCTGAAGGGTCCTTCCTCCGCTTGTTTTTGCCCGTTATTTCCTTGATACAATAAAATAGCCATATAATAATTCAGAATCTCTGCCGTAATTTAGTGTAAAATAATTAATTAAACTCTATTTTTGAATGAAGATTAGATATTTGGAAAATATTTCCCAGAAAAATCATTTTACCTTTGAGTAAACCAAACAAAACCTTCTTTCTTGCAAAATTCAGTTATTATTTAACCAGTTTTCGTCTATTTTGTTGGCGATTATTCGCTGGTTATAAAAATAAAATGATTTATGGTACTACCTTTAGAGGGTATGCGTCACAAGATAAGCTTTTTATTCAAGGAAGAATTTCAAGATACAGGCATATAAAAAATAATCCGGAAGCCTCTCCATTAGAGCATCTATTTGATACTGTAAAGAGAATTTTTAATACAAGAATTCCCGATATTCCTTGTGAAATCTCTGTGTTGAACCACACTTTTTTAACTACCTCAAATTCTGCGGGATATTTTACGCTGGAAATAAATTGGCCATCGGCATATTATCCTTCCTGTTCCTGTTGGTTGAATGTGGCGGTTGAGATTAATCCAACAAATGATTTTTCCATTGAACAATCCACGCTGGCCGGGGAAATTTTGTTTATTTCAAATAAGCAAAAATTTATTGTCATTAGTGATATTGATGATACTTTACTACTAACCGGTGTTAAATCGCTGTTTTATTGGAAAGTTTTGTATAATACCTTTTTGAAAAATCTGGAACAGCGAAGAGGTATTCCTGGGTCACCTGCCTTTTTTCAGCGTCTTACTCAATTGAAAGATCTGGCAGAATGGCAAACCTTTGTGTTTTATATTTCCAGTACACCTCGTACTCTATACGATTTCGTGCTTACCTGGTTAGATAGATGCCATTTTCCTAAAGGACCAATTATGCTAAAAGATTTTGGCCTCTCAACTCTCGATAAGGGCGCCTCCCAAAGATTTAAATCTAAGCTGGCCTGGATAAAACATGTAATGTCTTTTTTTCCTACCATTCCTTTTGTTCTCGTTGGTGATAGTGGGGAAAAGGACTTTTTTCTATACCAAAAACTGGCTAAAGAATATCCTGACAGGGTAAAAGCTATTCTTATAAGAGATATTCCTTTTCTTAGGAGCAAAGATAAACTTGTAAAGGCTATGGATGATTTTAAAAATGATGTGCCTCTTTGTTTATTTAAAGATTATAAGGAAGCCCGTATTTGGGTTCAAAAAAATATACCCGAGTTAATGGATATAAATGAGGCATAATGAATAGGGATTGAATAAATGAATGACCTCATTATCAGGTCATTCATTTATTATAATCCTTAATTTAATTTAGGGTGTAACGAATACCTAAACCACCAAATCTTGTGCCTAAACCTGACGTGTAGCCATTAATAAAAAAGGTAGGTGTCCAGTCAAGAGTAACATTTATGGGGCTCTTTTTGAACGTGTAATCTAATCCTACATAGCCTTGAAGCCCTAAAGAGGAGGATGAAAATGTAGATATCGTTTCAAAACGCCAGAAATAGACGGAGAGGCCGGCGCCGTAATACCAGTTTAGGCCATCCAAAACATCCAATGGTTTATGCTTTAAGCCAGCAGCACTCAAGGCGATCCATGAATATTCGGAAAAAGCTCTTAATCCCAAATTACCTTCCAGTGCAATGCTTTCATTGATAAAATATTTCCCCGATAAAGTAAGTGGGTATCCAATTCTCGCACCGACAGCAGTCTTGTAATTTTGTGCCGACGAGTTTGTTACAGATAGTATGCTAAATGCAACAACTAAAATAAAAAGGTTACTCGTTTTCATAGACAATTTGTTTATATGGTAAAATTATAGGGTAGGTACAATCTTTCTTTGTTTTATTAAAACTTTAAGATGTGACCCATTCTTTCTTTTTTAACCCTCAAATAATCCCTGTTCTCTTCTTGAGGAACAATAACCAGTGGAACTCTTTCTACTAATTCGATAGCACTTTCATTGAATATTTCTATTTTATCTGGATTATTTGTCAGCAATCTAGCCTTTTTTACCCCAATATCACTCAATAATGCCAAAGCAATGGTAAAATCTCTGGCATCAATGGATAATCCAAGATGGAGATTAGCCTCCACGGTGTCTAACCCCAAATCTTGTAATTGATAGGCTTTTAATTTGTTGATAATACCAATACCTCTCCCTTCCTGTCTTAAGTAGATAAGGATTCCATTTTCGTCTGATATTTTATCCATTGCCGATAAAAGTTGTTCCCCACAATCACACCGTTTTGAACTAAAAAGATCACCTGTGATGCACTCGGAGTGAATACGGATTAAAACAGGTTGGTTGAAATCAATATTTTCATGTACCAAAGCGAGGTGAGGCATCCATTCGTCAGGGTTACTGGCATAAGCCAACAAATTATAATTACCCCAAGGCGTGGGTATTAGAGCTTCCGCCTGACGTATGATAGGTTTACTTTCTTGCATATTATAAGCTAATCATCTCACAAAGGTAATAAAACAATGATTTGTCTGTCAGGTTTCATTTTACCTATTTTTTTTCCATGGCCTGCGTTAAATCTGCTTTTATATCATCAATATGTTCTAATCCAACAGATATTCTAATAAGCCCTTCGGTAATGCCAACCGCTTTTTTTTCATCAAGACTGAGTCTTGAATGAGTGGTTGAGGCAGGGTGGGTGAGTATGGTTCTGGTATCTCCTAAATTGGAAGAAAGAGAGCAAAACTTTAACTCACTTAAAAGGGACATGGCCGCTTTTAGCCCCCCTTTAACTTCAAAACTAACTATACCGCCTCCCCATTTCATTTGTTTTTTAGCTAATTCGTATTGCGGATGGGAAGGTAAAAAAGGATAGATTACCTGATTTATTTCACTCCTTTCTAATAAAAATTGCGCGATTTGATGGGCATTTTGGCAATGTCTATCCATTCTTACAGTCAGTGTTTCTAAACTTTTACTTAGTATCCAGGCATTAAAAGGAGGCATAGCCGGACCAGTATGTCTGCAAAAAAAGCGTACTTTCTCTATCAATTCTGAATTACCAACCACAATTCCACCCAATACGCGACCTTGCCCGTCCATCCATTTAGTGGCAGAATGAACGATCAGATCTGCTCCAAATTTCGCCGGATTTTGCAAATAAGGGGTGGCGAAACAATTGTCTATATTGAAAAGAATATTATTTTTTTTACAAAAAGCACCTGCTGCCGTTAAATCTACCAGCGCTAATCCTGGATTAGAGGGAGATTCCAATAAAAACATACGCGTATTAGGTTGCACCTTTTCCTCCCAGTCCATTGGATTCGCTGGGTCTGTTAAAGTAAAAGTAATACCCCATTTTGACAATATTTGACCCAATATTTGTAAAGTAGAACCAAATAGTGCCCTTGAAGCCAGAATGTGGTCTCCTTGAGAGACAAAAGGGGCAATGCTGGCAAATACGGCCGACATGCCAGAGGCGGTAGCAAAACCATCTTCAACGCCTTCGAGCAAGCAAACTTTATTAATGAATTCATCGGTATTGGGATTGTTATACCGTGAATAAATTAGGCCGTCTCCTTCCCCTTGAAAGGTATCTGCCATCAATTCCGGAGAGGGAAAAGTGAAACTGGAGGTCAAAAACAGGGGCGTACTGTGTTCTCTGTAAGCAGTTCGCTCCATTTGTTCCCGAATGGCTAAAGATTCAAAATGCTCAGGTTTCATGCAGGTAGAATTTCAAAATCCCAGGTAATAGTGCATGTTTTCTCCAGAATCTTTGCCACGGAACAATATTTATCGATAGACATGTCAATGGCTTTTTGTGCCTTTTCATGGTCTAACGAGCCAAAGAGTACAAAATGAAGATGTATTTTTTCAAATAACGAAGGGGTTTCATTTTGACGTCGTTCTGCTTTGATGTCAACGCGAATGTCCATAAGAGGTTGCCGCATTTTTTGAAGTAATAAAACAACATCAATGCTGCTGCAGGAAGAGAGTCCTGCCAACAATAATTCCATAGGCCTTAAAGCGGCATCGCCTCCGCCAATGTCAGTGGATGCATCGGTTTCCACCGTATTTCCCGACGCATTTTTTATGGCAAAATGATATGGCGCAGACAGGCGCGAAAGGGTTAAATTCATTCGGATATGGTTATTACAAGAATTCAAAACACGGTCAAAAATGAAAAATATTTCATACTTTTTTCGATTTAACTTGTCTTTTTTCAAAGTTAATTTTAATTTTGACTCTTAATCACTACTTAACCGATGTGATTTTATACAGAAGAGGGGAGAGATCGGGCTCACAGAACCTCTGGCAACCATGAATGAATATCATGCAACGGTGCCAAATCCCGCCAATTTATTTTGGAACTATAAAATCTGTGTGTCTATGAACGCCAACTTATTTCATCTTTTATCCTCCTCGGGAGTAGTTCTTCTTATCTCTATTTTCATTACAGACAATCGTTTTCATAACAGTTGTTGTTGCTGTTGTTGTTTCAACTAACAGCCATTCCTATTTCCTCTTTTAATGTATGGAAATTTCTGGAAGCTGTTGTAGGGCTTAAGCTCTGCGGCGTTATGCACGAGTTATTCTCATTTCTCATTTTAAAATTTATATCATGGCACAAGATTTTCATTTTGAAACGTTGCAATTACATGCTGGTCAAGAAGTTGACCCTGTAACAAGGTCCAGAGCAGTTCCGCTTTATCAGACCACTTCTTATACCTTTAAAGATTCAGAGCATGGCGCAAATTTATTTGCTCTGCGTGAATTTGGTAATATCTATACCAGATTGATGAATCCAACTACCGATGTTTTTGAAAAAAGAGTGGCCGCCCTTGAAGGTGGAGTGGCAGCTTTAGCCGTTGCATCAGGCCAAGCCGCCCAGTTTATTGCACTGAATAATATTTTAAATGCCGGAGATAACTTTGTAAGTAGCCCAAATTTATATGGAGGTACCTACAACCAGTTTAAAGTGGCGTTTAAAAAGTTAGGTATCGAAGCTAGATTCGCTGCGAGTGAGTCAGTAGCTGATTATGAGCAAAGAATAGATGAAAATACAAAGGCTATCTATTGTGAAACCATAAGTAATCCATCTTACCAGATTCCAGATTTTGACGGTTTATCGGCATTGGCAAAAAAACATGATTTACCTCTCATTGTAGATAATACCTTCGGGGCAGGTGGTTATTTATTCAGACCGCTTGAACATGGCGCAAATGTTGTCGTTGAATCAGCAACTAAATGGATTGGTGGTCACGGAACAAGCATAGGGGGCGTGATTGTTGACGGGGGAAATTATAATTGGGGAAATGGTAAATTTCCTGCTTTTTCTGAACCTTCTGAAGGTTATCACGGGCTGGTTTTTTCTGACGTTTTTGGCGTGGGTGGTCCTTTTGGAAATATTCAATTTATTATAAGAGCCAGAGTAGAGGGCTTAAGAGATTTCGGTCCTGCTATCTCTCCTTTTAATTCATTCCTTCTCCTTCAAGGTATAGAAACGCTCTCTTTAAGAGTGGAAAGAACGGTGTCCAATGCTCTGGCTTTGGCTACCTGGTTGCAGAATCATCCCAAGGTGGAGTCAGTAAATTATCCAGGTTTACCAGGTCATCCTTCCCATGATAAAGCAAAAAAATATCTAAAAAAGGGATTTGGTGGGGTTCTTTCTTTTACGGTAAAAGGGGATAAAGAGCAGGCAGTAAATTTTGTAAATAATTTGCAATTAGTAAGCCATTTAGCCAATGTAGGTGATGCCAAAACATTGATTATTCAACCGTCGGCAACCACTCATCAACAACTTTCCGATGCAGAGCAACTTGCAGCAGGAGTAACGCCAACCATGTTGAGAGTCTCCGTCGGTATTGAGCATATTGATGACATTACTGCCGATTTTTCTCAATCTTTTGAAAAAATCTAAACTTTTTAGATAAAGAAAGAATTATTAAATGAATGGGTGAGTAGTATTTTTTACTACTCACCTCAACTGAATACACCAGCTTATGAAGGGTTTCCTTTGGCGATCTGATGGTCCTTTTTTACTTGAATCAGGAAAATTCCTGCCAGAACTTATTGTTTATTACCAAACTTTTGGTGAACTGAATAGTGAAAAAAATAATGTTATCTGGGTTACTCATGCGCTCACAGGAAACGCAGATGCTTCCGATTGGTGGGCAGGATTGGTTGGCCATGGAAAATGCTTCGATCCGGAAAAATATTTTATCGTTTGTGCTAATAATCTGGGTTCTTGTTATGGTTCTTCCGGTCCATTAGATATTAATCCGCTTACAGGTTCTCCTTATTATTCCGATTTCCCTTTAATTACCATTAAAGATCAAGTTCAGGCGCATAAAGGCTTAGCAAAAGCATTGGATATTCATCAGATTTTTATAGGTATTGGAGGTTCCATGGGAGGACAACAAATGGTTCAATGGGCCGTCGACGAACCTACTCGCTTTGTTCACTTAGTTCTTTTGGCAACCAATGCCAGGCATTCTCCTTGGGGTATTGCATTCAATGAAACCCAAAGAATGGCCTTAAAAACCGATCCAGGTTTCTTTAATCCATCGTTACCCGATGCTGGAAAAGCAGGTTTGGAAGCGGCAAGAGCCGTTGGAATGATTTCTTACAGACATTATAATACCTACGCCGTTACTCAGTCTGAATCAGCTGAAACAGATAAGTTAGAAAACTTTAAAGCCGCTTCCTATCAACAATATCAAGGCTTAAAACTCTGGAAAAGATTTAATCCCTGGTCTTATTTTACGCTGTCTAAAGCAATGGATAGTCATGATGTGGGCAGAAAGGCAGGGGGTGTGGAAAATGCCCTGGGAAAAATAAAAAGTAAAACTTTTGT
>BJGN01000038.1:0-8740 GCA_014190515.1 Bacteroidota bacterium | reverse complement strand
CAAAAGTTTCTCGGTCTGGTTCGATGGCTTCCCGCTTATCTGGCCTATCAAATCAGTATTTTAAGAGCTTTTTTAAGCTTTAAGCACGCTTTAGTAGCCATTAAAGGAGATAATTTCGAGTATAAAGGAAAATTGTTGTCCCTTTGCGCCGCAAATGGTCAGTGGTTCGGCGGTGGATTAGGTATCGCTCCTCACGCCGATATTCAAGACGGAAATCTTGCTTTTGTTATTCTTGGGGATGTTACTCTTTTTGATTATTTGAAATATCTCCCAAAAGTTAAAAGAAAGGAATTTATCAATCACCCCAGTTTGTTTTATTATAAAGGTAAGTCTTGCGAAATTGAGGTGCTGGAAGGGGATAATTTAATTGAATTGGATGGCGAATTTATAGGCCCCGCTCCGGCAAAATTAACTATTCATCCTAAAGCCATCTCACTTATCGGGATGCTCACTTTCTTTCTTTTCTTTTTCCCTTCTTTGTTGATTAGCCAAAAAGGAGATTTGTTCCTTCAGAAACAATTGGAAAAGGAAGTTGCTGGATTTAAAGGAGATGTGGGAATATACGTTTATGAACTGAAAAAGGATAAAGTAGTCGATATTCATGCCGATACGGTATTTCCAACAGCAAGTATTGTAAAAATACCTATTCTTTTAGGGGTTATGGACAAAATTAAAAAGGGAGAGCTCGCCTATCATCAAAAGTTGATATATAAAGATTCTCTGCTATACGAAGGGGAGGATATCCTCGGATCCTTTAAAAACGGTGAAACCATTGAGTTAAGCAAAGTGATGATGTTGATGCTAACTACCAGTGATAATACAGCTTCTTTATGGTTACAATCTTTAGCGGGTACAGGCCTGTCTATTAATGCGTTGATGGCTCAACTTGGATTTATCCATACCCGGGTAAATAGTAGAACACCTGGCAGAGAAAATAATAGAGATAAATATGGCTGGGGGCAATCAACGCCTAAAGAATTAGTCCAATTATTTCAGCAAATGCTAAAGGGTAAATTATTGGGAAAATCATCGGATGATTTAATGATCAAACGTTTGGGTAGGAATTATTGGGATGAAGAGGCGTTGGCTGAAATTCCTGCGGGTATTTTTACAGCTTCAAAAAATGGAGCAGTAAATGCAAGTAGGAGTGAGGTCGTTTATGTTAACCATCCTAAAAATCCTTATATATTTTGTATCATGACCGCAAATAACTCCGATAAAAGCTGGGAAGCCGATAATGAGGCTTGGGTGCTAACCAGGAAAATAAGTAAGCTCCTTTGGCAATATTTCAACGACTAATCATTTTTTATGAAAATTAATCTTTTCCTGTTTATTTTATTTTTTCCATTTCTTTTAGTGTCTCAATCCCTTCGGGATAGCAAGCAAAAATTTATCACTATTTCTAAGGAGTCTATTATCAATAATGAAGCTAATTTTTTTACGTTTTCATTAGACTTTAAACACGAAACGCCCTTTCATTGTGCTTCCATTTCCTGGACTGAAAATCATGAAGGTGAAAAACCTAATAGCCATTTTTTATTTTCCTTTTCTAAGGATAGTGTGAAGTGGACGCCTTATGAATCTTTAATATCCGATGAACATGCGATAGATATTCGGGATCAGTTTGCAACAAATCTGCTGTTTTTTGAGAAGGAATATCAATTTGTAAAAGTTCAGGCGGTTGACGGAAATGGTAAAGTGAGCCAGAATGTGTCTGAAATAAAGATTAATTTTTTTAGTCCGGGCATAGAACCCGCTGCCAGTTCAATGCAGGAAACGATAAGTGAAAAATCTTCCTGTGCCTGTCCGCAGCCAAAATTTAAAAGTCGGGTGGATTGGCGCTGCCCACAAGGGCCGACGTCCCCATCTATTACTACGGTGTCCCATCTTGTGGTTCATCACTCAGCGGGGACAAATGTTTCTAATGACTGGGGCGCCATAGTTTTGGCTATCTGGAATTTACATGTTTATACAAATGGCTGGGCCGATGTAGGCTATAATTGGTTAATTTCTCCTGATGGTACCTTGTTTGAAGGCAGAGGAGGAGGGGATAATGTTTTGGGCGCCCATTTTTGTGGTAAAAATTCTGGTACGATGGGTGTTTGTCTCATTGGAACCTATACTAATGCAACGCCTCCTGATACTATGATGGCAAAACTAAGTGAAATTTTTGCCTGGAAGGCTTGCCAAAGAAGCATCGATCCCAATATCCAGACTTTTCACGCAAGTACCGGCTTCAATTTATTTGGCATTTCGGGTCACAGAGATGGTTGCGCTACAGAATGTCCCGGACAAAAGGTTTATGACCAAATAACCTTGATAAGAAAAACAAGTCAAAATAAAGTTCTCGCCTGTTCGGCAACGGCTACAAAACAATGGCCCGACGGATTGGAATGGATAAATATTCGACCTAATCCTATATCGGATACTGAAAGTTACCTCGATGTGTATTTGTCAAAAACAGGTCCATTTTTATTTCAGATAATAAACATGGACGGACAGATTTTAATGGAGGAAAAACCTTTAATCCAAACAGGCATAAACTCTTTATCGTTGAAAAATATGGCTAATTTACCCAAAGGAAATTATGCTATTAAACTTCAATTTGGGCAAAAAATCGTAACAAAAACCGTTGTTGTTCAATAAACACAAAGTTAAAAGGGAACTTGGCGGATGTCAGGATATTTACCTTGCAGGGTTCGTTTTTTATCAAACATAAAAAATGATGGTGTTGCATTGATATGATAATCCATCACAGGCTGACTTTGCCACTTTTTCAGGTCGCAATAATGTCTGAACATAGGATATTCCTTCATTACTTTTTCAAATGCCTCTTTATCATCATCTACGCTGACAGCTACTACTGCCCAATTTTTCTTTCCCGCTAATTTTTCCTTTAAAACAGGTAACATTTGTTGACAATGAGGGCACCACGTAGCCCAAAATACCAAAATAATGGTATCGGCGGGGCTTTCAAGGAAGCTTGTTGCATTTCCCGAGTAATCAGGAATTTTGATAACTGGAGGATTAAAGCCAATTTTCAGTGAATTGTAAGCAGCGAGACGTTCTTTTAATTCTTTCTCCTCCAATTCGTCTGTACATTGTTGGGTAGCGCTATAGGTTTCGTCTAAATATTGCAACAAAGCGGGTTTATCCAACTGCTTGAAACCTTCTGTTAAAAATTGTCTTGCGAAATCAGCAGTTTCCTTATTTTTTCCAAACTTAATCATTACTGTATCAACAGCCATTCTTAGGTTTGCATCAGCTTCAGGGCCAGGCTGTTCTTGCAGAAAAAATCCAAAATACGCCAAAATATGCTCTACATATAAAGGGGTGAAAAGTAAAGAGGGATCAGAAGCATCAATGCCCTTCCAGTATTTGTCCTGAAAATCTTTTTCCTGACCTTTTAGTGGTAATTTTATGTTAGGAAAGTAGAAGGGGCGGTTAGCCACCATTTTTCCTGCCAGATTACTTTTATTTTCCTTTACAAACTTGTTGAAATTAAAGTCAAAATCTTTCATTTCACGCTCAATTTCCTTGATAGCTGTGGCATAAAACGCATTGGTTTTGTCGGGATAAATATCTGTAAATTGTATGAGCGCCCTGTTTCTTTCCTGCGCTTTATAAGCCGATTCCTTGTAAGCATACCATTTGGTATTTAGAGGAGAACCGGTGAACGTTGCAGCTCCTTCGGGTTTGTCAGCATCAATGGAAACATCAAAACCAAGAGTGTCAGCAATAATAATATCAACAAATTTTCTTTGTTGTGGATTAATAATAATTCTATATACACCCGCCTGGAAATTCTCAACGGGAACGGTGAATAAAAATTTACCGTCTGTAACCTTAGTATCTGTAACAGGTATCTCCTGTCCGTTAAACTTGGAAAGAACGAGGTTATTTATTGGAGTGCCGCTTTTCAAATTTCCATTAATCTGGATAAAATTCTGGGCATAAATAGATATTGAAAAAAATAAAATAATAGAAAAAATGGCAATGATTCTTTGAATTTTCATAATATTTTGGCTAATCTTAGAGATGAATAGCAAAAGTAATGATTTATTTATTCTTAAAACAACCAAATAAAATGTCCTATTGTCTTTCCGTGCAAAAACTACCCGAAAATCACGTTTCCCGATATTATCACGACCATGTTTATGGTGTCCCTATTGAAGATGATGGTCTTTTATTTGAAAGACTGGTTATGGAAATTAATCAGGCTGGATTAAGTTGGGTGACTATTTTAAAGAAACAAGAAAACTTTAAAAAGGCATTTGACGACTATGATCTGGAAAAAATGGCTCGCTATGGGGAAGATAAAATCAATGAGTTAATGCAGAATGAAGGAATCATAAGGAATCAATTGAAAATAAGGGCAGTCATTTATAATGCTAAGGTAGTACTCCAATTAATTAAAAAACATGGAAGTTTTAAGACCTGGCTCGATATACATCACCCAGCTGAATGGGCGGATTGGGTTAAACTGTTTAAAAAAACCTTTAAATTTACAGGCCCAGAAATTGTAAGGGAATTCTTAGTCAGTTTGGCTTATTTACCTGGTGCACATGATGAATTTTGCCATTTAAAAAAATAAATGAGTTAGGATAGTTTTAATTGGGTACAACCCATATAAAATTATTCTTTATTACGTTTAACTAATAAATTATCTTAGTTGTTTATTTTGAATAATTGAAAAATGAATCCATTGATTTCCTGGAAAAAAATAATACTGGCAACTATTCTTTGGAGCGTAACCAACGCGCTCTTTGGTATTGATATTTATTGGATTGGAGGATCGGGAAAATGGTCTGACTTGAGTCATTGGGCTACAACCTCAGGCGGAAGTATCAGACCCTCAGCCATTCCAGGCTCAAAGGATAATGTTATTTTTGACGACAAATCTTTTACCGCACCAAATCAAACGGTACAGATTGATCAGCAAATAACATTCTGCCAATCATTAATTATGTCCACTGTTACTCAGTCAGTGGAGGTAAAGGGTGCTGTATCTAGTGTATTGAATATTTTTGGCGATTTAAAATTCAATGATAAAATAAATTTTACTTTTTTGGGCGAGGTGAATTTTTCAGCAGCTTTGCCGAATGCTCAAATTCAAATGGGTGGAAATTCCTTTCATAGTATCGTCCGCTTCAAAGATAATACAGGTTCTTTTCAACTGAAAGGAGATTTAATAGTAGATAGTCTTCTATTATTTGAGGGGGGTGTTTTTGCATCAAAAGGCTTTAATATTAAGACTAAATATTTGGAAGCATCTCTAAATAATAGTAAAACTAATATTAATTTCGATAGCAGTACGCTCACTATTGGAGGTAATGCGTTTTTTTTGCCTTACAATAACAATATTGAAATACCTTCTGCTGTAATTAATTATTCTGCGGGTAAATTCTCAGGTCAAAATACATCGGTGGTGCTGACCTCCGGGAATGCACTTTTTCTGATTAAAGGTATCGGTGGTTTACAGTGGGGAAAGCTTGCACATACATCAGGGACGGGTAAAGCGAGAATTCAGGTAGATAGTATTTCTCTTAGACAATTTACTCTGAGCAGTGAAACTTTTACAACTGGAACCATTAGTATGGACACGCTGACTTTGGCAAAAGGGAAAACTTACAGGTTTCAGGAAGGAAAAAATTATAAGCTCAAATTCTTGAACGCCCAGGGAGACTGCGCAAATCCTATACAAATATTAAGTGGTTCAGGCGGAGTTAGAACCAATTTTATATCAAATGCAGGGGTATTAACAGGTGATTATTTGAGCATTAGAGATGTTTCTGCCTCAGGTGGAGCTACTTTCAATGCCAATAATAGCTCCGATTTGGGGAATAATACTGGATGGACTATCACCCCGAAGGTAAATAATAAATTATATTGGGTAGGTGGATCTGGCGATTGGTTTGACCCAATGCATTGGTCATCCACATCGGGCGGAATTGCCGGTAATTGCGTACCCACAGCAGGTGACGATGTTTTTTTTGATGCCAATAGTTTTCCTGCTACGGGAGGAACCGTTAATCTAAATATTGATAACGCCTATTGTCGTTCCATGGATTGGACAGGAGCAAAGGGTAATCCCTCCTTTGTAGGTAAATCAGACCAATTTATCCATATTTTCGGTTACTTGAAACTGATCAATGCCATGTCATGGGCACTTTTAGGAGATGTATTTTTTGAAAGTAACACGGCTGGAAATGGCATTACCATGGCCTCTCAAAAATTTAAAAAAGACCTGTATTTTAATGGGGTAGGTAGTTGGATTTTAGAAGACGATATGGAGGTGGCTCTAGATCTTCACCTTATCAAAGGGGGCTTAAATACAAACAGTAAATTCTTAACTATTCAAAATTTTAGAAGCCAACGTTGGGATGATGCTGGGAACATAAGATCCCTAACTTTAGGTAATTCAATTGTGACGGTCAGACCAAATCTTACGCTTTGGTCCGAGTGGAATATGCAAACGAATAATTTTACACTAAATGCTGGCGGGTCAACGATTATTTTCATAAGTTTTGGAAGTATGAATCTTTGGGGAAATGCTCCTTTAAAGTTTAATCAAGTCCAACAATATGGCTCATTTAGTATCAATACAGGTCTTTCAAATAATTATAAACACGAATTCAATGTTTTCGTAAGCATTAATAACTTGAATATTTCTAATGGCATTAGGTTCATTAAATGGGAGGTGACTGGAGGTTTTCAATACAAGATATACTCAGGTGGTACTATTTATGTGGGAGAACTTATACCCTCGAATGCTTGTGATGGGCTTATTTATTTAAGTTCACATACTGAAAATAGGACCTCTTTTATTCATTTTGAGAAAGACGTTAAGGTAGAAAATTTTATCGTTAAAGATTTACATTCTGTTGGTGCCGGAGTTGCTACTGCTAACAATTCGGTGAATTTGGGGAATAACTTAAAGTGGGTCTTTACTGATAAGGTGGGAAGAACTTTGTATTGGGTAGGAGGCGGTGGTGTTTGGTCAGATAAGGCTCATTGGTCCTTGACCAGTAACGGGCCAGGCGGAGAATGCATTCCAACCCCTCTTGATGATGTGATTTTTGACGCTTTTTCCTTTCCAACGCCTGGGGCCTCGCTGGCTTTTGAAACGGCTACAGCTTATGCTAAAAATTTTACCATAGGAGATGTTAAAAATAATCCATGGATCAGATCTGTATATTTTGAAAATTTAGAGGTTTATGGAAATTTGGTGCTTGCTCCTAAAAACAAATGTGCGTTTAGTTTACATCGGTTGATTTTTAAAGGAAATCAGACCTCCAATACGGCTCTTTTTGCGGGTCAATATATAACATTTATTGAAGTGAATGGAGCCGGAAAATGGATCCTTCAGGATTCTTTAAGTTGCTATGAACTTACTTTGAGGCATGGCACTTTAAACGCAAATGGCAAATCTGCGTATACGCATAATTTTTTTGGTAGTGGAGAAAACATCCCCAAAAGATTGGAACTGGGCAATAGTCATTGGTACATCAGTGGAAATTTTGAGAATTTTTCAGAATTCGGTTTATATGGTGATTCCATTACAGTTATTCCCGGTACTTCTACCATTGAATTTATCAATGGTGGCGATTTTTACGAGCAAAAACCTCATGATTTTAATCATTTGTATTTTTCATCAGAAACGGGAAATAGTACGGTAAAAACTGAATCAGGCATAACAAATATTAAAACGCTGGAATTTCTAAGCAACGGCACTATATTAGGTAAGCACAAAATAGATAGTTTATTATTCGCTCCGGGTAAAACGTATCGACTTGACGCGAACAATCCACAGGAAATCACCAGATTTTTTCAGGTTTTTGGTAATAATTGTAATCCTATTGAATTATTGAGTACCCAGACAGGCAAACAATCTCAAGTGATAATGAATTCTGGAGAAATTAAGGGTGACTTTATTCAAATGCGGGATCAGATAGGAATCGGAACTGTGAAATTTTACGCGGGAGTAAGAAGCGCAAATATTGGCAATAGTAATACCAACTGGATTTTTGATTCTCCAAATTATTATGAAAATGAAGGATTTTTAGGTCCAGATTTGGTTCAATGTACTTCTGATCCTATTGTGTTAGATGCAAGAACCTATAGTCCCGGAGAACGGTATAATTGGTTTAATAACTCGGTTCAACCAACGGTTTCAGTGGGTGCCCCTGGCATATATTGGGCAAAAGTTACCTTTGGTAACACCTGTGTTATTATTGATACTGTTAAGGTGCTTGCGGCCGATAAATTTGAAGTGAATTTACCAGGTGATACAACCCTTTGTGTGGGCGATACCTTAAGATTAGACGCAAAATTAGGGGCCATTGGTGTGCGTTATGTATGGCAGGATAGCTCTTTGAATAGTTTTTATGTGGTGACAAAACCCGGGAAGTATAAGGTTTCTGTTACCTTATCGGGTTGTACCGTTTCCGATTCTATAGAGGTGAAATTTCAAACACCCCTTAAACTTAATCTCGGAAAGGATACGCTTTTATGCCCGGCTGCTACCTTGATTTTAGATGCGTCGCTCCCTGGCGCTACAGCCTATACATGGCAAAATAATACAACCCTCGCGAAACTTACTGCGGATAAATCTGGTCTTTTTTTCGTGGCAGTTAAGGTAGGTGCTTGTGTGATAAAGGACTCTATTTCTATTGATTATCAGCCAGTCATTGATTTACAATTTGGAAGAGATACAACTGTTTGTGCCGACGTCACGCTT
>BJGN01000037.1 GCA_014190515.1 Bacteroidota bacterium | reverse complement strand
AATTGCCACAGGCTCATATTTGGATTGGTGATGTGGATGAAGAGTTAACGGCAAAATCTTATATCGTTCCGGGTTTAGGTGATGCAGGTGATTTAAGTTTTGGCGAAAAATGTCAGGATTAAGTTCAATACATTTGCTAAACCTTGCATTTATTCTTGTTTATTCACTTTGCTCTAAATTTCACATTTTTGTTGATTCTCTTATAAATAATGTGGATTTCAGTACAATTTGTGGAAGAGTGGTTATAGGTTGGATTTTACCTTTGTTTCTAATACTTTGAAATAAAAGTAGGGCAGCTTCCTTTCCAATGGAAAATGCAGGCTGTGTAAGCGTCGATAACGCGGGGTTTAATAAAGCAGCAGTAGGCAAATTTGAAAAACTAATGATTTTTAATTGATTGGGTATCAAGATATTGATTTCCTTACAAATATGATAAGTTTGAATAGCCAATTTTTCTACAGATGAAAATATGCCCAGTGATTCCGGTAAAGGTTGTAAAAAATCTCTGATGATTTGAAAACTTAAAGTTTCGTCCGTTCCGGCTTCAATAATATGAACGTGAGAGGGCTCGATTTGATATTGCTTTAGTGCAGCTAAAAATCCGTCTTTGCGATGATTAATAACAGTCATTTGGTTGGAAAGAGAAAGAAAGGCAAAATGTTTACATTGTCTTTTTATTAAATGATCGGTGGCTTGGAAACCAGCCTGATAATCGTCAGTAATTACTTTGGGAGCATCAATTTCAAAATTAGCTCTGTCGAAAAAAACAAAGGGAATGCCTTTTTGTACCAGTTCGTGATAATGTGTATTATTATTTGAAGTGCCTGAAGATGATATTAGGATGCCATCTACCCGGCCGTTTAACAAATGTCTGATAATCTGTTCCTCTTTTTCGGGTATTTCATGGGTTATATATATAAGTACATGATATTTTAATTCCTCTGCAATAGATTCAATACCATTGATGACCAAGGAAAAAAAGTTATGCGCAATTTCGGGTATCACCACAGCAATCGTTTTACTGGAATTTCTTCTTAAACTACTGGCAAATGGATTGGGTTGATAATTTAACTGTTTTGCCAATGCCAGTACTTTTTCCTTTGTTTCAGCTTTTATCTCATAGCTGTCGTGTAGTGCTTTTGAAACGGTAGATACGGACAGATTAAGTTCCTTTGCCAATTTTTTAATATTCATATTTTCCATGTTCTATTTATTTTTAAATGTTAAGTTACTTTAATTTATTTAATTCTAAGGGAAGAGTACGAAAACGATTTCGTAATTAAATATGGAGGTTTCTAATATTGCCTAATTTAATTTTATCAGATTTGTTTTATTAAAATTTTATAATGAATTTTTTAAACCTAAAAGAATAAAATGAAAGTTAAAAAAATGCAATCACTGATTTTATTTTTTTTCCTTGGATTACTGGCTACAAATTTAGTTTCTGCTCAGAGCAAATTAATAAAAGGCAAGGTAATTGATGAAAACAAAGAAGCATTAATTGGTGTAAACGTGCTAATTAAAGGAAGTGATCTTGGTACAACTACTGGGTTGTCAGGAGAATTTTCAATTGAATCTACTATGGAAAATATTACCTTGGTTTTTAGCTACGTTGGTTACAAGACAAAGGAAGTACAGGTAAAAAATGAATTAATTCTTTTGGTGTCTTTAGTATCCGATTTGACAACGCTGTCTGAGGTGGTGGTCATTGGCTATGGTACCCAAAAGAAAAGTGATTTAACTGGTTCTGTAGTCTCTTTAAATAAAGAACGTTTATCGCAATTACCTAATGCGAATTTTGCCCAAGCTTTACAGGGTTCTGTTCCCGGACTTCAGATAAACACCAATAGTGGTGGCTCTGAGGGAAATGAATTGTCCATTTTAATTAGGGGAAGAAATTCAATTAATGCGGGTAATGGTCCACTTATTATTCTGGACGGAATACCCTACGTTGGAGGCATAAGTGAAATTAATCCTTCTGATATTGAATCAATTGAGGTATTGAAAGATGCATCGGCTGCGGCTATTTATGGCTCCAGAGGATCAAATGGTATCATCCTGATTACCACCAAAAGGGGCTCTAAAGAAAAAGTTTCTATTACTTATGATGGTTTTTATGGCATTCAACAAATTGCCAGAAGACCAGATCTATTGACAGGGGAGGAATTCTATAATTTTAAAACGACTAGAATTAATTCACCAGGTACCATAACTCAAACTGAAAAAGAGGTTTACGAATCGGGTAAATTTGTCGATTGGTATGATTTAGCTACCAGGCAAGGTTCGAGAGGTCAACATTCTTTGTCTATATCCGGTGGAAGTGAAAAGGCCTCATTTTATCTTGGCGCTACCTATTTAGATGTAAGCGGTATAGCTGTAAATGATGATTTTAAACGATATACTTTACGTCCAAATCTTGATGTTGAAGTTACTCCCTGGTTAAAAATAGGTTCCAGCTCTCAATTATCTTTTCAAGATAGAACAGGTTTGCCCGTTGAATTTTCTGATAGCAGAAATACTGGTGGAGGTGCCAATTTTTTTAATCCTCTAACAAAACCTTATAATCAAGATGGAAGTATTGCTATTTATGCATGGCCAGAGTATAACCAGGCAAGAAATCCCTTATCTCCCTTATTAGTAGATAATTATGATTACGGTTATCGCGTATTTTCTGCAAATTACGCCGAAATAAAACTTCCGCTCAAAGGTTTGACCTATAAGTTTAATACGGGTATTGAATTTGAAGCCAATGATAGAAAGACCTATTATGGAAGAAATACAGCTATTGGTTTCCAGTCTGGTGGTACGGCTGAAACCTACCATTCTATAGAAAAAAACCTAACAGTTGAAAACATCCTCAATTATAGTAAAACATTCGGAAATCATTCTCTAAACTTTACCGGATTATACAGCAGTCAGTCTAACGTTTTTGACAGAGATGATTTGGAGGGCCAGAACTTTCCAAGCGATGTATTGACTAATTATCAAATGTCTTCCGCACTCCTATTACAACCTTCCTCTACTTATTTTAAGCAAAACGTACTTTCCCAGATGATTAGAATCAATTATGGTTTTAATAGTAAATATTTGTTGACTATGACTGCAAGGAGAGATGGTTTTTCTGGATTTGGTTCAGGAACGAAATATGGTGTTTTTCCTTCTGCTTCCCTTGGCTGGAATGTTCACAAGGAAAATTTTATGCGCGATCTTTCTTTTGTATCCCAGTTTAAATTTAGAGCCTCTTATGGCTTAAATGGCAATCAGGCCGTAGGGAGCTATCAATCTTTAGCCAGACTTTCCTACCGTCCGTATCTAAATGGAACAACTATTTTAGCCGGTTATCTTCCTGTTTCTCTGGCAAATCCCGATTTGGGCTGGGAATCTACTAAGTCATTAAACATTGGATTAGATTTTGGCTTTTTTGAGGGCAAAATTCAGGGAAGTATAGATTATTATCAAAATAGAACCTTCGATTTACTCCTGAACCGAACTATTTCTCCGACACACGGTATAAATTCTATCTTGCAGAATATTGGGGAAACACAAAATAATGGTATTGAATTGGGCATAAATTCTACCAATATTGATGGACCTCAGTTAAAGTGGACCACTGGTTTTAATATTTCACATAATAAAAATGCTATTGTTGATTTATATGGAGATGGAAAAGATGATTTGGCAAGTCGTTGGTTTATAGGTCAACCTATCAGGGTGAATTATAACTTGTTATATGACGGAATATTTAAATCACAAGAAGAAATAAAAGCTACTCCCTGGGCAGCAGCAACAGACAAACCTGGTTATGTTAAAGTGGTCGATGTGAATGGAGATAACCTTATCAATGCATTAGACAGAACTATTATAGGTCAATTAGATCCAAAACTTATCTGGGGCTTAACCAATACTTTTTCCCATAAAGGTTTTACTCTTATGATTTTTATACACGGGCAGAATGGTGTTACTAAAGAAAATCCTCTTCAATTGGATAATGTATTTACTGATGTGGCGAGGAATACCATTAATAAAGACTGGTGGTCTGCAGACAAAAATCCTAACGGAACCCATTTTGCAAACGATGCTAATGCAAACTATAGAGGAGTTAATTTTTACGAAGATGCTTCCTTTTTACGCATAAAGGATATTTCTCTGGCCTATAATTTTTCCAATAAAGGGAAAAACCCTTTTGGGGTTCAAAGTAGTAAATTATATTTTACCGCCAGAAATTTAGCCACTTTAACGAAATATGAGGGTTTAGATCCTGAATTTACAAATCAATATGGTATTCCGCTGCAAAGAGAATGGCTGGTTGGTCTAACCGTTGGCTTCTAAACACACTAAATCAAATCAAATGAAAACAAGAATTTCTTTTAATATAACCTTTACATTACTCTTTATTTTCACTTCCTGTGCGGATGATTTTTTAGATGAAAATCCTAGAAATATTATCGCTCCTGAAAATTTGTATGTCAATAAAGCAGGTTTCGAATTTGGACTGAATGGCTTGTATAATAGAGTTCGATATGAAAGAAATGGTGCAAATGGTGGGTCCAATGTTCTTAATAATTCTGCTATGGTTATCGGGGTGGATAATGCTTACAGTATGATGCCCGCTGGAGGAAGTATCGAGGCTTTTTTAAACACCTGGGGCACTACATTAGTTTCAACCGATGGATATTTACGCGATACCTGGGAATGGCTGTATGGTGTGGTAAATGCCGCAAACACGATTATTATTCGTGCTGAAAATCCGGGCGTTCAATGGTCTTTAACTGAGAAAAATCAAGTCCTTGCAGAGGCAAAATTGATTAGAGCATGGGCCTACAGGCATTTAACCTTTCTTTTCGGTGCCGTTCCTTTAAATTTAGAGGAATCATCTGGTACAAATATCAGAACCGATTGGGAACGCACCCCAGTAAGTGTCATTAGGACGGCTATGGAAAATGATCTGCTTTTTGCAGAACAAAATTTATCAGACCCGGCTCCCTATGATGGCAGAGTTTCAAAGGCAGTGGCAAGTCATTATCTTGCGGAATTGTATCTGACCGTTGGTAAATACCAGGCCGCAAAAGATAAAGCTTTATCGGTAGTTAACAATGCTCTATATGGCCTTACCAAAACCAGATTTTCAAGTCAATCTGCAAAACCAGGTACTCCTTTCACAGATATGTTTTTAGATAATAATGCGAACAGAAGTGCAGGAAATAAGGAGGTACTTTGGGTACTTCAAAATGAATATCTTTCCAATGGGGGAGATGGAAATATCATGAGGCGCTGGTACGTAAATCGCTATGCTGAAATACAAATTGGCTCAGCACGTCCCGTTACTTTTTCAATAGAGAATGGTGGAAGAGGTTTAGGTCGTTTTGGCGTTACAAAATACGGCCTTTCTATTTATGAAAATAATGATGATCGCGGTTCTTATTTTGGGTGGAGAAAGTTTTATAAATACAATAATGCAGCCTCTCTTCCTCCAAAATCAAATGTTGGTGATACTCTCCCTCTTTTATCAGGTGCCGGTCCTGCCCATCTAAGAGGTTTTAATGGCGTTCCTGTTGAAACCGTTGGTAATACTGCTACAAACAGGTTAAGACCGTCGATAACAAAATGGGATTATGCTCCATCTATTCCAGAAGATGTCCAGAACTCTAATAATTATAACGACCAGATTTATTTAAGGGTGGCCGATACTTATCTTTTACTCGCAGAAGCTCAATTTTATCTAAATGATTTGGCCGGGGCAGCCACTACCATTAATTTAGTCAGAGCAAGGGCTAATGCCACACCAATTGCAGCTTCTCAAGTTACCCTCGATTTTATTCTCGATGAAAGATCGAGAGAATTATGGTCTGAAGAACATCGCCGTTATACATTGCTTAGAACGGGTACCTGGTTTGATAGAACTAAAAAATTTAATTTGATTGCGGGTAAGGTGATAACCCTCAGAGATACTATATTTCCAATTCCTCAAGTGGTCATTGATGCAAATCTTTCTAAGACGATGTCTCAAAATCCTGGATGGTAATGTAATGCTTAATTATAAATATTGATTTTCAAGGAGAGGTGTTTTTTTACACCTCTCCTTTTTAAAATAAAATGCTATGCGTATTCTCATTATATCCTTTTTGATTTTTTTTGGTGCTAATTTTTTGTATGGGCAGGTACTTAAGGATTCAGTACAGACTAAAATATGGAGTAGAAATACAAAAAGGGAAATCGTTTTTAGTGATTGGGTGAATATGCCCGTAAGAAAGGTATCACATTTAGGAGGTTTTTCAATACTAGATACTATAGAGGTCAATCAGTATGGAAGCCGAACAGAGCTTACTGGAAACAAAACAGGTTTTTTTTATAAAAAGAAAATAGGTGATCGATGGACGCTCTTTGATCCTTTAGGTGCTGTCTATTATGAAGTTGGGGTGACGAGCGTAAGAACAGGGAAATCACCATTAAACAAGTCGGCCCTTACATCCCAATTTGCCAATGAGAAGCAGTGGTTTTCTTCCACAGCGAGCTTGCTTCTTGATAATGGTTTTCATAGTATGGGGTCCTGGTCTGATGTTATAGCTGCCAGAGAATATAACAAATCAGCCGTTAATCCTATCGTATATTCCACGCAGTTAAGTATTCTAACTGCTTTTAATGCCTTCATACGAAAAGAATTTCCTGAAAGAAAAATTTCCAATATTATTTCTTTAGCCTTAGATCCCACCTTTCCCGCTTTTTGTGAAATGCACCTTGTAGAACAAGCAAAGTTTAAGGATGATCCACATCTGTTTGGCCATTTTTCTGATAATGAACTGCCTTTTTTAATCTCAACCTGGGAGTCAATTATCTCCGCTGATAGCACAGATTTTGCCTTTATTGCCGCTATGCATTTTTTGGATTCTCTGAAAATAAATAAAATGGATATCACCAAGGCTCAAAAGGAGGTGTTCATAGCCTCCATCGCTGAAACGTATTTTATGGTTGTCTCTTCTGCGTTAAAAAGGGTGGATCCAAATCATTTATATCTTGGTTGTAGAATTCATTCCAGCGCAAAAGAAAATATCGCCTTACTGCAGGTTGCTTCCAAATATGTAGATATTATGTCCATCAATTACTATGGTTACTGGGATCTAACAGAAAAATTAGCGACACTTTGGAATAAATATCTCCATATTCCTTTTTTTATCACCGAATTTTATACCAAGGGTGATGATGTAGGTATGGGTAATATTTCAGGTGCAGGTTGGATTGTTAGAAATCAAAAAGATAGGGCGGCTCATTATGAAAATTTTGTACTCAAATTATTGTCTAACAAACAATGTGTCGGTTGGCATTGGTTTCGCTATCAGGACAATGACCCCGCTGACCCATCCGCAGATCCTTCAAATAAAGATGCGAACAAAGGTATTGTGAATACGTCTTACGAACCTTATATTGTTTTATTAGGAAAAATGAAGGAAATTCATGACCTGAAATTTCAATTGATTGATTATTTTGATAAAAAATTGTAAAATTCATGCGCACATTTAAATGGTTCGTTTTTTTTATCAGTTGCTCTTTTGTAAGTGATTCTTTTGCCCAGCGATATAAAGATGTCATTTACGAACGTATTGATACTCTTTCTGATGTTCCATACCATCGTTCAGTCGGACTTTCAGGCCAAATGCAGCAGCATTTGCTCGATGTTTATCTGCCACCGCAACAGGATACCTCAATGAAAAGACCGCTTATGATTTTTATTCATGGGGGTGGATTCAGGAATAATACAAAAGTAGGTGCCTTCAATGGATTGGTTTGTACAGGCTTAGCTCAAAGAGGATATGTGGCTGCCTCTATTGATTATAGACTCGGTATTGATTCTTCTAATAGTGATGAGGTATATTTTGAAGCTTTTGTCAGAGCTGTTCAAGATGCAAAAGCGGCGGTGAAATATTTAAAAGAAAATGCATTAGCCTTTAGAATTGATACCGCTCAGGTTTTTATCATGGGAAGTTCGGCAGGGGCCATGACGGCATTGGGTGTAGCTTATTTAGACCAATATGAAGTGCCCGTTTCCGTTTCTTCTAAATGGGGCTTATTAGATCCGGTAAAATCAACTATTTCCTCTAAGGTTCATGGTGTTGTAAATTGTTGGGGTGCATTGACCAATCTTTCCTTTATGAAGGAAGGAGATGTTCCCGTTTTTTCAGTCCATGGAGAAATGGACAAGACCGTACCCTTTGATTCTTCCTATTCGTGGCACGGGTTCAAATACGGAAGCCTTCCTATCTTCGAAAGGGCACTTAAACTGGGTTTACCAACAGGGTATTTGCCGTTTCCAAATACAGGACATACCCTGGACAGTAAAAAGGAAAAGCAAGGCGCTGCCCTGAATGAAATAGTTCACTGGTTATTTACTCAGTTGAAAAATAATAAATCGACGGGTAATGCAGGAATAAAAAGATTTGAAAAGGAAATCCTTGTTTTTGATAGCCTGAATAATGCCATAAACTATCCGGAAAATTCAGTGCTTGTCACAGGGAGTAGTTTTGTAAGGCTTTGGAAAAATGTGGCTGCTGATTTAGCTCCATTATCGGTTATTCATAGAGGATATGGAGGGAGTAATATCCCAGAAATGGCCTATTATATCGAACGTATTGCCTTTCCACATAACCTGAAAGCAATAGTCTTATATACTGGAAGTAATGATTTAACGGTTTCAAATAATGATAAATCACCTGTTCAGATCCTTGAAACTTATAAGCAAATTATCCATACCCTACGGAAAAAATTTCCAGCAATACCCATTATTTGGATTGAAATTTCGCCTTCTCCAAGAAGATGGAAAGTTTGGGATAAAATTGAGGAAACTAACACGCTCATAAGGGAATATTCAGCCTCCCAGCCATTTTTGCACACCGTAGCAGTGAAAAATGCTTTCCTTGATGAATCAAATCAGCCTATTGGTAAATATTTTGGTAAAGATAACCTACATTATAATGAGGAAGGATATGTGATTTGGGGAAATACGCTGGCTCCTCAAATTCATAAAATATTGGATGTCAAATAGATTAATTAAAACAAGAAGCCCGGTTAATCTGCATTAGCCGGGCTTCTTATAAATTAATATTTCCTGTTTATCTGATGGAAATATTAGTAGGACTTAAGGTTCTTCTTAAAGAAACAAGATTATTTGCCGTGACAGCCTCCACTTGTAAACTAAAGGATTTTCCCTTTTCATTTGGCACCGTGTAAGGAACAGTGATAACATGTACTCTTTCCGCTGCTGAGAAATTAGCAACAAATGGAACACTCCTTACGAAATTATAAGTGCCGGAAGTACCAATTCTTTGGTAAAATTTAAACTCTTTTATGTCCGTATTTAAAGCATGAGCCTTGATGGTAAGATTTACGGTGCTATTTGCATCGGCAGTTGAAACCGGAGAGGTCAGTGCAGATACCTGGGCGACATCTCCCACAATTTCGAATAAATCACTTGTAGGATTATATTCCTTGTGACAGGCAGATAGAAGTATAACCAGAAGTAATAGAATATTATTAAGAATTCTCATCGTTCAATACTGTTTAATAGTTAATTAAAAATCCACATTTTAACATCAAGGTCGCGAAAGTTTTGTGTTGCATTCGCTGAATTCCTGGAAGTTTCTGAGGTGGGATAAGCTGCTCTTTGAATCCACTTGCCTTTTAAATCCGGATTGTGGTTTGCTGGCAATGATAAACCTGGAAGTATGGTATTACTATAGTCATAGCGACGTAAATCGGTCCATGCTTCAGGATTAAGAAAAAGGGCCTTGTATTTTTCGGAAATGATATGAGAAATGGTTAGGTTCTCCGCTCCAACCGCAATTTTAGGGTTAGATGTAAATGCTGTAATATTTGCAGCGGATACCCCAATTTTAGTCATATTGGCTCTAATTCCGTCTAAATAAGCATTGTAAGCGTCGGGATTGCCTTTTCCACCGTTCTGTAATAATCTCACCTCTGCTTCAATAAACTTAGCTTCAGCATTGGTAATCATTTGAAGGGGAGCCAATAGACTGAAATTCCAACCAAAAAAATTAGTTCTGTCGTTATAAACGGTGGTCGCTCCAGCACCTGTTCCAGGATTTGTCCCTTTAAATAAAGGATCAGCTGCCACATTTTTAAAGGCAAGAAGAGAAACTCTGGGGTCAACCACTTCCTGTACTGTGCCATTCATAAGATTCATAAACTGTCCACCAAATGTAGTTGACAGGTTTCCTGTATTATTAGCTAAGGCAACAGAATGCCATGGATTGAAATTCCGGTCAGTGTAAACCAGTTGGAAGTCTTCCGTATTTAATTTAATTCCTTTGCTTAATGCGTCTAAAATAGCAGAATAAGCAGCTGCAGCACCCGTTTTCTTTGCCGTATGAAGCAGGTATCTTGCTTTTAGCGTTTGAGCAGTTTTCAACCAAAGGCTTATATTTCCTTTGTAAACAATATCGTCGGTGCCCGGTTTGAATAAAGATTCAGTGGCACTTAATTCAGAAATTGCTTCATTAAGAAGACGTTGGATATCCTTATAAATCTCTTCCTGCGTGTCGTATTTTGGCGCAAAATCGGTTAATTGGTTATCAGAACTTTTATATGGAATATTTTCCCAAATGGTCGTTGCTAAACCAAGATTATAAGCTAAAACTACTTTTGCCAAGCCACTATAGTGTGGAGAGTTGGTGCTATTTGCCTTTTTAATCATTGCATTGGCATTGGGTATAATGTTTAAGTATAAATTTACCCAAACACCGTCAAAAGTACTTCTTAGGTGCGAATCAGTACCAGAAGCAACCAAACTGCCTATTTGCTGAATATAAGAGCTGCTTATAGACGCAGCACTTTGTGTTGAATTGGCCGAGAAAAACAAAATAGTAGGCGTCAAGGTGTTCAAACTTGCGTCATTTGTTTTATTGGGATCAATATTAGTGTCACCACCGATATAACTTTCACAGTTAGTTACCGTCAATATGAGTGCTAACCAGATTATTTTTTGCAAAAATTTATTTTTCATTATCATCAATTTCTGTTTTCAAAATGGGTTTATTAAAATCCAATGTTAAGGTTGAAATTTATATTTCGTGTATTAGGCGTATTTCTGCCTGTAAACCCAACGAGGTTAGAACCAGAACCAAAAGCCAGCGCTTCAGGGTCATATCCTCTGAAAGGAGTAGATAAAAAGACATTACTTGCTGAAATACCAACTCTGGCGGAGGAAATAGCTTTTCCAAATAAAGATTTTGGTAAACTGTAAGAAAGATTAATATTTCTAATTCTGAACCATGAAGCATCCTGCAGATTGAAGGAATGATGTCCGTTAATACCAAAAGCACGGTAAGTATTTTCATCTACAATAACAGGTATGGTATTGGCTTTGCCATCTGCAGTAACTCCTTTCCATATAGTCATCACATTTCTATCTTCAGTAAATAAGGTAGTACCATTTCTAAGGGCATTCATTTCCATAAGATCTACCATGTCACCACCTTGTCTTACCTCAAGTAATACATTTAAAGTCAGACCTTTGTAGGAAAAAGTATTGTTTAAACCACCAAACCAATCCGGAAGAGCATTTCCAAGTTTGATGTACTTACTTTGATCTAAAGTAGGTAATCCATTGGTACCTATCAAAACTTCTCCCTTTTCATTTCTCCGCCAATCGTAACCATACATATCGCCCATGGAACCACCTTCAACTATTCTTAAAGCAGATCTTCCCTGATCATAGAAGGTAATTTCTTTCAGATTTTCTGGCATAGATACAACAGTGTTGCGTATTCTTGTCCAGTTAATGTCAATGTCCCAACGGAATTTTCCTTTTAAAGGGCTAAAACCGAGAAGAACTTCAACCCCTTTGTTTACAATTAAACCAGCATTGGTAGTATATCTTGAAAAGCCGGTTACGTTACTGATCGGAACGTCTATGATTTGATTTTTACTATTTCTTACAAAATAATTCGCTTCTAATGAGATTAGATTATTTAGGAAATTAGCCTCAATACCTACTTCAGACTCAGTGGTAAGTTCTGGTAACAAATTGAAATTACCTATGTCAAGGTCTCTTCTAAAGCCACCCACTGTTCCAAAGGGAAAGCCAGGTACTGGCGCAAAATAAGTGCCAATCTGATATGGAGAGGCATCTTTACCAACCTGTGCAACAGATCCCCTAAGTTTCATGAAACTGAAAAAAGCATTATCTTTTAGTAAGGTATTACTGACTATGTAGGATACACTCGCCGATGGGTAAAAGAAAGATCTGTTATCAGCAGGTAAGGTAGATGACCAGTCATTTCTGCCAGTGAAGTTTAGATATAAATAATCTTTATAGTCAATTCTCGCGTCAGCAAATACCCCAACGATTCTTCTTAAGGAATTAGATTTACGGATAAAAGCGTTAGATGTATTTAAAATGTTGTAAAAACCTGGGGCTATGAATCCTTCACCACGAGCACCTAAGTTTTCACCCTTAATATCAGTAATGGTATTACCAACGGTAACATTTATACCTAAATCTTCATTGAATTTGTGATTTGCCGTTACTATAAAGTTTGAGTTAAGTTCCATTGAATTAATAGTCTCTTCAGTAATAAATCCACGAACCTGTGTGCCTAAATCTAAATCTGGTGGAACAATCCTTGAACGTCTGTCATTATAATAATCCGCTGTAACTTGATAGCGTGCTGATAACCAGGAATTAAATTTATAATTCAAATTCATATCTCCGTAAACTCTGTTAACATCGGTATTTAGAGGACTGGTTTCAGCCATATATCTCGGATTATCAATAGTTCCCGCCGTGATATTCTTTTGTGTGCCATCTGCCTTAAGGTAATCATTTACATCAAAGGAAGGAGACCAGTAGGAGAGAGAACTATAAATTGATTTATCACCAGACGCTGGATTAACACCTTTTGAGTTAGCGTAATTAATCTGTCCACCAACGCTTAACTTTTCTGACATTTGATGGGTAGCCGATAATTTAGCAGTAACCCTCTGGAAGCTAGTATTATAAGTGATACCCTCATTATTAAAGAAAGAGGCGGATGTTAAGAAACTGGTTTTATCAGAACCACCTGAAAAACTAAGGGAATGATTTGCAGTAGTTCCCTGTCTGAAAAAATCTCTGAAATGCTGGTAAAATGGGTCGCCAGGTAGCGATGGCGGACCATATTGCTGAAAAACGGGGATTGAACCTGTTCTGGCTAATCCATTGATTCCATGGGAATAAACATCTTGAACTAAGGGTATTTTATCCACTTCCTGAACCCCATAACTGGTGGAATAATTAATTGCCGTTTTTCCAGCCTTTCCTTTTTTTGTCGTAATGATTACGGCTCCATTGGACGCTCTTTGACCGTATAACGCAGTGGCAGCAGCACCTTTTAATATGTTAATGCTTTCAATGTCGTCATTGTTTATATCAGCCGCACGGTTCGTGTTCATGAATTGCTCATTGTTATTAACTGCGTTCGTTCCGACAGATGGTAGTACATTTCCTGCATTGGTAGCATTGCTAATAATGATACCATCCACAACAAATAAAGGCTGATTATCATTACTTCCGCTTATGGAGTTAATACCTCTAATATTAATATTTGCACCAGCACCCGGAGAACCACCGGCACTATTAATAGTAACACCTGCTACTTTTCCTTGGAGTGCATTCACCACGTTAGGTTGGCTCGACTGCATAAGTACCTCTGCCGTTACTTTCTGTGATCCATAGCCGAGTACCTTTTTCTCTTTCGCTATACCGAAAGAGGTAACGACCACTTCATCAAGGGTCCTTCCTGCATCCAGGCTGACATTGATTATTAACTGACCGTTGATTGCGGTCTCTAATTTTTCGAATCCCACATAACTAAACTCCAAAGTACCATTCGCAGGTGCATTGGCTAAGGTATAATTACCCTCTAAATCTGTGGTGGTTCCAATGGAAGTTCCTTTGATGACAACGTTTACGCCTATTAAGGGCTCGTCATCCATACTTGATACTACCTTCCCTGAAACATTGATGTTTTGCCCTGATAGTTGTGTCACTAAGGCAAAAGCTAAAATGAATGGTAAAATAAACTTCATACTAAATAAATGTTTGATTAGTTAAAATCGTTAAAATGTAATAAGTTGATTGCCTCGGTAAAACAAATCACTTACGTAATTAAAAGTAATACTTTCAAATTAATTATTACCTAAGTCAATGAATATTCATACTGTTTTTTAGTTTTTCCATGGTTTTTATGGCAAAATCTACTTCTTTGCGATGAGCCCGAAAAACTAAAATAGCCATTCTAATCCATAAAACGCCTAGAATAGTGGTTGAAGATACAAAAATATGACCATCTGCATGTATCAATGCCAATAGTTTGGTGTTGGCTTCATTGGCATCGCCATCCTTTGGAACGTACCTGAAAAGGGAGATACTTAATGCGGGAAATGGGCCTACTTCAAATCCAGCTTTTTGAATTTCACGATAAAAATAATGGCTTAAATCAATTTTTTCCGCTAATACTTGTCGAAAGGGAGAAATTCCAAACATAGACAGGGAAAACCAAAGCCGCATTCCCCGGAAATGTCTGGTTAATTCCGGGGAGTAATCCGCAGGTGATCGTTCATCTTGCCCTTCCATATCATCTTGTAAATACGCCGCAGTGTAGTAGTTTGACTTAAAAAGGTGTTCCGCATTACGAACTAAAATCACGCCTGAACCATAAGGCATAAACAGGCTTTTATGTGGATCCATAACAATGGAGTCTGCTTTTTCAATCCCTTTAAATTTGCTTCTTAACGCTTCGACTAATAGGAAAAATCCACCGTAGGCGGCATCCACATGAAACCATATTTGATGATTAGCAGCTATTCCTGCCAGGTTGTCCAGAGGATCAATGGCCCCCGTATTTGTCGTTCCGGCAGAGCCAATAAGTAGAAAAGGTATCAAACCAATACGCAGATCTTCATTTATTATAGCGTCCAAAGCCTCTGGTCGCATACTGAATTGTTCATCCATGGGAACATAACGGATGACTGCTTCCCCCATGCCAGCTAAGCGCAATGCCTTTTGCACGCAGTGATGCGTTTCATCTGTTAAATATATAACCGCTCTTTCAAAGTCTCTGGCTTTGAGTTCTTTATGATCTCTTGCAGCTATAATTCCTGTAAGATTGGCAATAGATCCTCCGGAAAGTAAACTTCCATGGCTTCGATGGTCATATCCAACTAAGTTACACATCCAGGATATTACCTGGTTTTCCATCCTGACAGCGCCGGGATTTGCAAAATTTATTCCGCTGTAGCGGTTAGTAAGGGCACCTAAAAAATCTCCCCAAGCTGCCGTTTCAATGCCTCCACCGGGAACATAACCAAAGTGTTTGCCACTGCACGGATTTATGCCATTTTCAGTAACTGATTGATGAAAAACATCGAAAATCTGGTCTATTGGATATGGGTTTTCCTGAAATGGCATGGATGCTAGCGCTTTTCCAGCATCTTCGTCGCCTAAATAGGCTTTCCCCTCGGGTAAACCATCTAAAAACTGAATGTAATAGTTTGTGACTTTTTTTATGAGTTGAGATCGGTCTTCGGGTTGCAGTGATAACAAGTCCGAAAAGTCCTTGGTAGAGTGAATAGAATTCATTTGGTTTTCATTTGGTTCTAAAAAGTTGGCTAAATTACAATCTTATTGTATTTACCTGCCACAAACCTTCTTAACCTGCAATTTATTTATTAACATTATGTATTTAAATCAACTATCAATATATTACGCACTTTTTTGTAACGATGAAAACAAAATGGCTTTTGTTGTTTATTTTGACAGCGAATGTTACCTCCACTTTTGCTCAAATACAGATGGAAATGAAAATTATTCCTTTAGATAAACCATGGTTTTTTCGACAGGCAGGGGAATCTGTATGGTTAAATGCCTCAGTTCCAGGTACGGTACATACCGATTTGATGGAAAATAATAAGTTGGAGGACCCCTTTTTTAGAACCAATGAAAAGGACGCTCAATGGGTAGATAAAGTGGATTGGGAGTACAAGGTTACTTTTCAATTGGATGAAACTTTGCAAAATGCAGACCATGTTTCCTTAGAGTTTGATGGCCTGGATACCTACGTCGATGTTTATTTAAATGGAAACCTCCTTTTTTCAGCGGATAATTTTTTCGTTGCCTGGAAGGTTGATATAAAACAATATCTCCGCGAAGGCGATAATAATCTTAGACTTTATTTTCATTCTCCTACAAGGGTTGGATTAGAAATGCTCGATAATCATGGGTTTGATTTACCAGCCTCTAATGATCAATCTGAAAATGGGGGATTGGGAAATAGCAGAGTAAGTGTTTTTCTAAGAAAGCCCGGTTATCATTTTGGTTGGGATTGGGGGCCCAGATTAGTCAGTTCTGGTATTTTTAGAGAGGTAAGACTTCGTACCTGGTCTCATGCTAAACAAAATGATTTTTACATAAAGCAACTGAATCTAAACGATTCTCTAGCCGAATTGGAAAGTATATCCGAATTGGTCGTGGCATCATCAGGTGATTATTCCCTGGAATTATGGTCAGATGAAAAAAAACTTGCCGAGACATCAATTTATCTTGAAAAGGGGGAACATAGCGTTGTGCAACCATTCGTCATAGAAAATCCCCAGCGATGGTGGACTCATGACCTTGGAACCCCACACCTATATCATTTTGACTTAAAATTATTTCACAAAGGGCTGTTGCTGGATGTACAAACTAAAAAAATAGGTCTTAGAACCATAAAAATAGTTCAGGAGCCTGATAAGGACGGTGCCTCTTTTTATGTGGAACTCAACGGAAGACCCATTTTTGCAAAAGGAGCCAATTATATTCCCTCCGATGTATTTATTCCACGCGTTACTGACCAACAATATAAATGGCTCATTTATTCAACTGCTAATGCCAATATGAATATGCTGCGAGTTTGGGGCGGTGGTTTTTATGAAAATGATATTTTTTATGACCTTTGCGATGAATATGGTATCCTCGTTTGGCAAGATTTTATGTTTGCTTGCAGTATGTTTCCCGGAGATGCCGATTTTTTAAGAAGAGTTAAGGAGGAGGCTATCTACAATATAAAGAGGTTGCGAAATCATCCCTCCATAGCTTTGTGGTGTGGTAATAATGAAATTGATGTAGCCTGGTCCCAATATAAAGAATTTAAAGGATGGGGTTGGAAACAAAAATATGGACCTGAGAAAAGAAAGCTGATCTGGAAAGCCTATGAAGATGTTTTTCATAAATTGCTGCCAGAAATGGTTCAACAGTACCACGGAGATTCTTTTTACTGGCCCTCGTCACCCTACTACAAAGAGGGAGATCATGCTTCCAAAAATACTCCCGCAGGAGATATTCACTATTGGGGAGTGTGGCACGAACAACACCCTTTCGATGATTTCTACAAATATATAGGTCGGTTTATGAGTGAATATGGTTTCCAATCCTTTCCGGAATGGAGAACTGTCGCTTCTTACACTATTCCAGAAGATTGGGATATTACCTCAGAGGTAATGGCTGCCCACCAAAGAAGTGGGATAGGGAATATGAGAATTAAAAAATACATGGAGGATCATTATCAGATTCCTGATAATTTCGCTCACTTCCTCTATGTTGGCCAATTATTGCAAGCCGAGGGTATTCGAACGGCTATCGAGGCGCACCGGCAAGCTATGCCTTATAATATGGGCTCTCTCTATTGGCAATTGAACGATTGCTGGCCTGTAGCCTCTTGGTCAGGTATGGATTATTTTCAGCGTTGGAAGGCTATGCACTATTTTGTTAAAGCTGCTTTTTCACCCCTCCTTGTTAGCGTTAGACAGCATAACAAACAGTTGGAAATACGTGCAGTTTCTGATAAAATTACCACGGACTCTTTAACATTAAAAATTAATTTGTTCGATTTTGACGGGAATCTCCTCCAATCTAAGGAATTCCCCTTCATTACCCCCTCAAATACTTCTAAGGAATTGGCTATTCTTCAACTCAACGAATGGATTCCTAAGGGACAGAATGCAAAACGCCTGTTAATAGAATTATTGGCAGTCGATGCGAATAATAAAGTTCATGCACGCGATCTTCATTATTTTACGCCTGTGAAAGAGCTCGATTTACCCAAAAATCATGGTCTTAAATGTACTATTGAAAATAATGGACTGGTCTATATCTTAAAATTGACAGCTGCTAAACTGGCGAAAAATGTTTATCTCGATTTTCCCGAAATGGAAGGTTTCTTCTCGGAAAATTACATGGATATTATTCCAGGAGAGGAATTAATCGTGTATTTTTCTCCTAAATCATTGGTAAATAAAATACTGACAACAGAAGATTTGAAAATTTTAACTCTTCAGGATACTCTAAAAAACTAGAAAATGATTCTAAGCGACGTTATGATACAACAAGCTATTTCGACAGGCGAAATAATTATTGAGCCCTTTGATCCCGCCTGCCTGGGTACCAATTCCTATGATGTGCATCTTTCGAAGTACCTGGCAAATTATACGGCGGAGGTGCTTGACGCTAAACTGCCCAATGAAATTACTCAGTTTGAAATTCCGGAGGACGGTATCATATTAAAACCTGGCATATTATATCTTGGTTCAACCTTAGAATATACAGAAACGCATAATACTGTACCTTTTCTTGAGGGTAAATCAAGCGTTGGTCGTCTCGGTATAGACATTCATGCTACGGCAGGAAAGGGAGATGTTGGATTTTGCAATCACTGGACCCTTGAAATTTCTTGTACACAACCTGTTAGGGTTTATGCGGGTATGCCTATTGGTCAATTGATATATTTCCAGGTGGCCGGTGAAATTTCCCGCTATTATAATAAAAAGCTGGACGCAAAATATAATGAGAGAACTATCAAGCCTATGGAAAGCAAAATGTGGAAAAATTTCCAATAAATAAATATTTTTGTTATCTTGTTTAATTAAATCAACGAATATGACGCATGTTATAGAGAATCAAAATCAGCCATTGGCGAGTTTGGATGAATGGGAAGACGACCTTTTACGCCGTTATCCTAATCCAGAGGATATTGCTACCTCTAAAGCGACGGAAGCATATCGCAACTATGAGGAGCCGGCAAGAGATACAGTTAAGGAATTTTACAGATTAAATCATACACACCAATCGTTTGCCTTTGTAAAGGAAAAACAAAAGGAATACCTCTCTTTTAGCAGAAAAGAAATGTCGGTGTGGGATGCCTTTGATTTTTTAAATCAATTGGTAGATGATTCTGATCCTGATACCGATTTAGATCAATTTCAGCACCTTTTACAGACATCAGAAGCGATTCGTCGCGATGGTCATCCCGACTGGATGGTTTTAGTCGGACTCATGCATGATATGGGTAAAGTTCTTTGTCTTTTTGGTGAGCCTCAATGGGCTGTGGTTGGAGATACTTTTCCCGTAGGTTGTGCTTACTCTGATAAAATAGTTTATCCAGAATTTTTTTCTGAAAATGTCGATTTTACAGATGCCAGATATAATACTAAGCTAGGCGTTTATGAAAAAAATTGTGGATTGAGAAATGTGGATATGTCATGGGGGCATGATGAATATATTTATCAGATAATGAAAAATTATATTCCGGAAGAAGGTCTGTATATGCTTAGATATCACTCTTTTTATGCCTGGCATAGAGAAGGTGCCTATGAATATTTGCTCGATGATCATGATAAGGCGATGTTGCCGTGGGTAAAATTATTTAACCCATACGATCTGTATTCTAAAAATCCGGAGCCACCAAATTGGGATGAATTACGCCCATATTATACTAACTTACTGAAGAAATATTTACCGGAAACTCTGAAATTTTAATTAGATGAATACCCTGCAACTAGCTGATTACTTAGTATTTATTCTTTATTTCATCCTGGTTGCAGCCTATGGAATTTGGATTTACAAACGAAAGACGGCAAAGAATGAAACGGCCCAGGAATTTTTCCTTGCGGAAGGTTCATTAACCTGGTGGGCTATTGGGGCCTCATTAATTGCTTCCAATATTTCGGCAGAGCATTTTATCGGTATGTCTGGCTCTGGTTTTGCCATAGGACTGGCTATATCTTCTTATGAATGGATGTCAGGTTTGGTATTAATTATTGTTGCCCTGTTTTTTATCCCAATGTTTTTAAAAAACAGGATTTATACCATGCCACAATTTCTTGCTACCCGATATAATGAGCAGGTAAGCAGTATTATGGCTCTTTTCTGGTTGTTGGTCTATGTGTTTGTAAATCTTACTTCCATTATATATCTAGGTGCTTTGGCCATTACATCCATTGCAAATATATCATTTATGACTTGTGTCGTTTCCCTCAGTTTGTTCTCCATTATAGTAACCATTGGTGGTATGCGGGTAATTGGATATACAGACGTCATACAAGTAGCTGTTTTAATTCTTGGAGGTCTGGTAACGACCTATTTATCACTAACGCTTTTATCTGAGGAATTTGGACTTGGAAAGGATTTTATGGCTGGATTAGGTATTTTAAAAAAGGAAGCACCCGGTCATTTTCATCTTATTCTGGAAAAGGGGCACCCTCATTACGATAAATTACCTGGACTCGGTGTTATATTTGGGGGTATGTTGATTAACAATCTGGCTTATTGGGGTTGTAATCAATATATTGTTCAAAGAGCTCTGGGTGCTGATTTAGCCACGGCAAGAAATGGGATATTATTTGCTGCTTTCCTTAAATTACTGGTGCCGCTCATTGTGGTAATTCCCGGTATTGCTATGTTTGTTCTTCATGAGAATGGACTTTTTCAAAATGAAATGAGCATGGACGGAGTGATCAAACCTGATCAGGCTTATCCTACCCTCATGAATTTATTGCCTTCAGGTTTGAAAGGAGTAGCTTTTGCTGCGTTAACGGCTGCGGTAGTGGCATCTTTAGCTGGGAAAGCAAATAGTATTTCAACTATATTTTCTTTGGATATTTATAAAAAGATGATAAACACCAATGCTTCTGAAAAGCAGTTAGTAAATATAGGACGTTGGGCTGTCGTTATATCTATAACGGTGGCGGCTTTTGTTGCTCCCGCATTGAGAAGTTTAGACCAGGCATATCAGTTCATACAAGAATATGTTGGCTTTTTATCTCCCGGTGTATTAGCTATCTTTTTATTAGGCCTATTTTGGAAAAAAACAACATCAGGTGCGGCCTTATTTGGTACTATTCTAACTATTCCATTATCAGCAACGCTAAAGTTTCTGCCAGACTGGACGGGAGGAATTTTCCCTGTTTACCCGTTTTTAGATAGAATGTTTATCACCTTTTGGATTGTCTTATTCCTAATGATTATTATAAGTTTGATGACCCCAGCCAGCGTTCAGAGAAAAGAGATATTACCCTTTGAGAAATCAATGTTGGAAGTTAAACCAGCATTTATTATTGGCTCAATTTTAATACTTGGCATTTTGGCAGCGCTTTACACGGTGTATTATTAACTAAAGTTTGGGGTACCAACATTTTTGTTTTGTTCATCAATTTCAACAATGTATTGAGGTTGATGAATCAAATCCAACTACTTTTACCATAAGCAAGGTCTGCGCCATCGGAGACTCTATTAAGTTGGTGGCTAAATTGAAACTCATTTATCTGTTGAGTAGAACAGTGTATTTGGTCATTCAACAAAGCTTCTTTGGTATATCTTATTTGAAAATTAGATAAAGTTTTTGATTTAAAAACAGATTCTGGTAGTGCGTTGAGCATCCAGGAAGCGTAGGTTACATTGTTCAAATGATAATTGAAATCCAAATCGAACCAACCTACCTGTGCATTCCATTCAAAATCTTCATTTGACACTAAGGGTAATTTACCGGAAGGTCTTGGGAGACAATCAGAGAGATCTGGAAAGAAACGTTCAATGGATTGGACCAATTCGGGAGGAATAGCCATCATTTTTCTTTCATTTAGTTCCATCAGTAGCCAGGAAGAACTTGCGGTAGCGAGTAGGTTACCCTGTTGATCAAAAGCTTTAAAATCTCTGTAGGTCAGATGCCTGTCTGCACCTGAGGGAAAAGTTTCAACGGTAATGGAGTCGCCTAGGACGGGCATTTTATAAAGATTGACTTCCTTTCTTAATAAAACCCAGGAGGCATTGTATTTTTCTAAATGCCAGATAGACAAGCCGAGTTTTATAACACTTTGCAGAGATGCCTCGTGAAAAACTCTCAGTAAACCAGGCAAGGTTAATTGTCGGGTATAATCTGTCTCAGCAGCGCGAACCGTAAAATCAGTGCGGTATTTAATGTCAGTAATTTGGGACATCTATAATTTATATATGTTAAAATGTACATCAAACGTAAGCACAAATATTAATTTTAAGAAATTAAACAGGTATTTTTAATAATTTCTAAAATTCCTTTGGATAGATAAGATTAAAAACTTACCTTTGCCTTCGCTTTTGAAATAATGAGGTTTTTGTTAAGACAAGTTATTGATAGAAAGTAAATAATCAAGCCACTTACAGTAAAACTTTTAGAAGGTATGCCTACTATAAATCAGTTGGTTCGCAAGGGCAGGCTCCAAATCAAAGAGAAGAGCAAGACCAGAGCGTTAGATTCTTGTCCTCAGAAACGTGCAGTTTGTACGAGAGTATACACGACTACGCCAAAGAAGCCAAATTCAGCGCTTCGTAAAGTAGCCAAAGTTCGTTTAACAAACGGAATCGAGGTTATTGCTTACATCCCAGGTGAAGGTCACAATTTGCAGGAACACTCTATCGTGTTAATTCGCGGAGGAAGGGTAAAAGATTTACCTGGAGTACGTTATACTATCGTACGCGGCGCACTAGATACTGCTGGTGTGAACAACCGTAAAAAAAGCCGTTCTAAATATGGTGCTAAAACACCTAAGCCGGTTAAAAAGTAATTATGTTTCACAGGTTCGTCCTAATAATCTGAGCGAGAAACCGCTAATTCAAAATGAGAAAAAGAAAACCAAAACTAAGAATTATTCAGCCTGACCCCCGTTTTAACGACACACTGGTTACACAGTTCGTTAATAACTTGATGTGGGAAGGTAAAAAGAGTACTGCATTCGGTATTTTTTACGATGCTATGGACATTGTTCGTGAAAAGACTAAGTCTAATGAGCATGAAACTTGGAAAAAAGCGCTTACTAACATCATGCCTATGGTTGAAGTTAGAAGTAGAAGAGTAGGTGGTGCTACTTTCCAGATTCCAACAGAAATTAGAGCAAAGCGTAAAGTTTCTATTGGAATGAAATGGTTAATCCGTTTTTCAAGACAACGAAGCGGAAAGGGAATGGCTGAAAAGCTGGCCTCTGAAGTTATTGCTGCAAGTAAGGGCGAAGGTGCTGCTGTTAAGAAAAAAGAAGATACGCACAGAATGGCGGAATCTAATCGTGCTTTCGCTCACTTCCGTGTATAAACCATCTGTCGAAATTTTATAAATACCTATCTTAGGTCTGAAAATGTCTAATAATTTACTTTATACTAGAAATATTGGAATCGCAGCGCACATCGATGCTGGTAAAACGACCACGACAGAACGTATTTTGTTCTATACGGGTATAAGCCATAAAATTGGTGAGGTTCATGATGGTGCTGCTACCATGGACTGGATGGAACAAGAGCAGGAAAGAGGTATTACTATTACTT
>BJGN01000036.1 GCA_014190515.1 Bacteroidota bacterium | reverse complement strand
TATTAACGCCCTCTTCGAACATTTTTTTGGCATTATCCCATGCACCACCGGCATTTGACTGGAAAATAGCCATAAGAACACCTGTAACGGTAACACCCGCTAAAAGACCTCCCAACATTTCAGCACCACCAGCAAATCCAATTAACACAGGAGACAGAATGGCGATTAAACCGGGAAGAACCATTTCACGAATAGAGGCTTTGGTAGATATCTCCACACACTTGCTATATTCAGCTTTGCCTTCCGCCTGGTCATACACGTGTTTATCTTCAGCACTCCACTCATTTTCCTCTTTTCCTTCATTTTTCTTCATAACGGCAAGAGCCGCTTTAAGCTCAGGAATATTATTGAACTGGCGACGAACCTCCTGAATCATATCCATTGCGGCTCTACCCACAGCACTCATAGAGAGCGCAGAAAATAAGAAAGGAAGCATTCCCCCTAAAAATAATCCAGCCATAACGACAGGATTTGCAACGTCAATAGTGGTAATTCCAGCTGTTGACATAAAAGCTGCAAAAAGAGCTAAGGCAGTAAGTGCCGCTGAACCAATGGCAAAACCTTTGCCAATAGCAGCTGTCGTATTTCCAACGGCGTCCAGTTTATCGGTACGGTGACGTACTTCTTTATCTAGTCCACTCATTTCTGCAATACCACCTGCATTATCAGAAATAGGACCGTAAGCGTCAACGGCTAACTGAATACCTGTGTTGGCCAACATTCCAACGGCAGCAATAGCGATACCGTATAGACCTGCAAAATAGTGTGCACCTATAATAGCAATGGATAAAACAATAATAGGTAATGCAGTTGAACGCATACCAACACCCAAACCTGCGATAATATTTGTTGCAGCACCAGTAACAGATTGATCAACAATACCTTTCACTGGTTTTGTTCCAGTGCCAGTATAATATTCAGTAATATATCCAATGGCTAAGCCAGAAACCAATCCTATGATAACAGCATAAAATACACCCATACTGTTATAAGTGATATCGTTATATACCCATTCAGCTGGAAGCATATATAGGACAGTAAGATAGGTAGCTACCAACATCAGGATACTGGAAACGATACCACCCATGTTGAGTGCTTTTTGTGGGTCCCCGTCCTCGCTAACCCTAACAAAAAAGCAACCAATAATAGATGCGACGATACCTGCTCCAGAAAGAACCAATGGAAGTAAAACGGCGTTTAAGCCTTCAAATGCATTGGTAGATTCAAATCCCGGAAGATTTATAAACACAGCGCCCAGTACCATAGTACCAACAATAGCACCTACATACGATTCAAAAAGGTCAGCACCCATACCAGCGACATCGCCTACGTTGTCTCCAACATTGTCTGCAATAGTGGCAGGATTGTAAGGATGATCTTCAGGAATACCAGCTTCTACTTTTCCAACAAGATCAGCTCCTACGTCGGCTGCTTTAGTATAAATACCTCCACCAACACGCGCGAAAAGAGCTATCGAAGAAGCACCAAAAGAAAATCCGGTAATAACCGTGATTACTTTATTGATATCCCAGCCCATTCCATGAAAAATGACAAATAAACCGCCTAATCCAAGAATTCCCAGACCAACGACACCCATTCCCATTACAGATCCACCAGTGAACGCTATTTCCAACGCTTTGGCTAAACTTGTTCTGGCTGCATTGGTTGTACGAACGTTCGCTTTAGTTGCCACACGCATACCAAAATATCCTGCTAATGCAGAACAAAAAGAGCCAACGATGAAAGCAAGGGCAATCATCCACGATGAAGTGTTGCTATCAGCAGCAGAAGCTAATAAAATGGAAACACATATTACAAAAATGGCAAGTACTTTGTACTCAGCGCGTAAGAAAGCCATAGCTCCTTCTGATATAGCCTTTGCAATGGCCGCCATTTTAGGAGTACCTTCTTCTTGTCTTGATACCCACGCAGATTTCCAAAACATGTATATAAGCGAAAGAACGCCGAAAAATGGAATGGAATAAATAATTGTTTGACCCATAAATTAGTGGTTTAAAACTTGTTCAAAATAATGCTAAAGAGCTATTTTACTCTCAAGGAATTTTTTTTAATGTGCGAAAATAATATTAAATTATCTGTTGTCCAAAAAAAGGACGGTTTAGTATTCATTACAATGTCGCTTACATCCATATAATTTTTTCTGACGGGTCACCTCTCTCAACAGAAGCCACCTCTTTTTCCACATAACCAACATAAAATAAACCAAGACAGCGTTCATTTTCGGACAACTTTAAAAAGGTATCAGCATTAAGGGCTGGCCTTGGCGTACTCCAGAATGAACCTAAACCTTCGGCAGTACAGGCAAGCGCCATGTTTTGTACAGCACAGGCAGTGGCAGCAATGTCTTCCCACTCAGGAAGATTCGCAGATAAATCTCTATGCATGACAATAGCGATAATAACGGGTGCTTTGAGCGGATTTTGTATCATTTTATTGAAAACAACCTGAGAAAACTCCGTTTCAGGCGTATTTTCCAAATAATAATCTGCCATGAATTTTCCTAAATCTTCCCTGCTTTTTTCTGTAAAAACATAAAATCGCCAGGGTTCTGTTTTTTTGTGACTCGGTGCCCAGTTCGCTGCCTCAAGAATTTTCTTAATTATACTTCTCGGAACTTCTTTGTCCGAGGCATATAAAGGGGGAAATACACTTCTTCGCGTGCGAATAATGTCCATTAAAATATCAATCTTTTCCATTTGTCCATTTTTTTATTCCATTGAAAATTGAACTCTTTTGCTTACCAGATTTATTCAAAACCTGATGAATAGTATATATTTGATTTAATTCTAATATACCAATGAGTTCATACTGTCGCATGACAGGAAGTGTCTTGGCATTCGATTGTTGAAATAAAAGTAGAGCGTCCTGCAAGGTTTGTTCTTCTGTTAATACATTTTCAATAGGGAACATAGCATCACTTACTGTTTTTTCCCCTCCACCCTTAAGGCACAATTCAATGATTTCAAACGTTGATATGGTGCCAACAGGATTTTGCCAAACATCAAAAACAAGAATTTCCCGGTCGCCCGCGTCTTGAACCAAAGGTAATATTTCACTTAATTGCTGGGTGCTTTCAAAGTGAATAAAATCCTTTTTCATCCAATCCTTCACTTTTAATTCTTGTAAAGAATTCTCCATATTGGCCGCTTTTGCTTCTGAACCTGCCGCAAGGAATACAAAAACACCGATAAAAACTTGAGTAACACTCCCGTCTCCCATTATTCCATTGTAAACAAAATAAATGGCAATGACCTGACCTACTATGGAGGCAATTCTCGTTGCTTTCAAATGCCCCATAAAATGAGACAAAATAGCTCTTAATACTCTTCCTCCGTCCATTGGGAAGGCAGGGATCAAATTGAAAATGGCTAAGGTCAGGTTAAGTCCTATTAAGCCTAAGGCCACATAAGCGTAAACTGGTAAGTTACTGGGAAAGTAAAAGTTATCGGAATCTGATTGGTTATATAAACTGTAAAATACTTCTAAGATAGTGTCCGTTCCTAAAAGTAATAACACTGGCAAAAGGACTAAAGCGATAGCTACATTTACCAAAGGTCCGGCAATGGCTACCCAAAATTCTTGTACAGGTTTTCTGGGCAAACGCTCCAAACGAGCTACTCCGCCAATGGGGTATAAAGTAATATCTCTCGTTTGTACGTCAAACCTTCTGGCCATTAATGCGTGACCAAATTCATGTAAAACAACGCACAAAAATAAAATAAGCACAAATAAACTTGCGGATACTGCACCCCAAACGCCCCAGCTTTCTTTGAAGGCAAGGTAGATAACATAGACAAATAAAAATAAGAAACTCCAATGTACTTCAACGGGAATATTAAATATTTTTGCAATTCTTAAGGATCCTTTCATTTTTGTGTTTCTTGTAAAGAAAAGTAAAGATAACTTTGTGGTGGAAATATTTTATTCATTCTAATACAATATCAATGGTTTTTATTACAGAACAACAATTGGATGACGCGGCGTCAGCCATTCAGGAAGACGAAACAATCAATGAATCATTAGTTACTGAACTCAGCGAAATCCAACCTGCTGTTTTTGCTTTTTTGTTTACTGAAAACACAGAGCTTTTCACAGAATATGAGAAGGAATATCTGCTTTTTATCCTTCTAACTCTTTGGCAGGCTATTCGCACACAAATTGATGTGGAGGATATGGACGAAATTGATTCAGACGAACTGTCCCTTGCCGAAGAAAAAAATTGGGAATTACTGGAATCCATTACAGCCAAACGTTTTCGAGATCGTCTGGACGTATTCTTCAAGGACAATAAACAAACAGATTTACTGGCCTTTGTAGAAGACATGCTCCTGGATGAGGAAGACGAACTTTTAACCAAAGAGGGAAGGGAACCCATGTTTGTTATTCTGAAATCAATCATTGATTGTTTTGACGCTTGCATAAAACCATAACGAATTCCTCATCGCATTGGTTGAATGATTACTTATTTAACAAGGGATCTTCTCGAATAGTTATTTTTTTTGTTTCTGAAAATGTTCCTGCTTTTACTTCCAACTGATAATTACCAGCTGTTGCCTGCCGTTTTAGTTTCAGCTCTTTACCCAAAACAATGCCATAAATACCAAAAACGGAATGAATTTGACGTCGTAAGGCTTCATAATCAGCCTTGTTTTGTGGCGAAAGGGCATTAAGGGATGCTTTGAATTGGGTTAATGAATCTTTTGCAGATGTGGATAAAGAGGGAAGGGAACCCAGTTTTTCAAGGGCGATTCTCATGTTTTCAATTTCCTGCGTCCAGGATATTTCAGGTTCATCCACCTGCATGTCCCAGTAAATTCTATTGATGCCAGGTTGCACCGGTACTTTCCATTGCCTTTTAAGTTGGTTGTCATTTTCAGAAACAAGGTTCAATGAAACAGAATCGTTTTGGTTGTTTTTATTTATCCACAAATGGATAGGTGCCCCACTTCTGGGATTCTGCCCACGGAATTCGAAATAAGGTTGCTTTCGTCCTGTATTTATCCGTAACCATCTGGTAGCCTGCCTGCTTTGAAAAAGATGGAAGGGTTTGTTTGTAATTTGGCTGCTGAGCTGTCTCAAAGGACTGATATCATCTAAAATCCAAATACTTCTGCCATGAGTTCCAGCTATCAGATCGCCATCTCTGGGATGAATAACAAGGTCGTAAACGGCCACTGTGGGCATATTACCCATAAGCTCATGCCATTCCTGTCCCTGATTGTAGGAAAATAACACCCCTTGTTCCGTTCCCACAAAAAGCAAATCGGGGTTTTCGGGGTCTTCCCGAATCACATAAACTGAATATTCCGGCAGATTATTTTGTAATGATTTCCAGGTTTTTCCATAATCGTTAGTCATAAATACATAAGCATTCATGTCATCATATCTATGATTGTCCAGAGAGACATAACATCTGCCTTTAACATGTGCTGAAGGGGTTACTCTGCTTATCCATGGCCTTTTTCCTCTGGGGGAGGAAGCATTTTGTCCAATAGAGGGAAATTGTTTAACTAATAATTGCCCAACCTCGGTCCATGATTTACCCCCGTTTAGGGTGACCTGCAAGTTTCCGTCGTCTGTTCCTGCCCATATTTCCTGAGTATCTAAAGAGGATTCTGCGAGGGTAATGATGGTAAAATGATTTTCCCCACCTGTCACACTTCTGGTCAGATAGCCACTATTGGAGGGATTTCTGAACTCAGGATCATTGGTGGTAAGATCCGGGCTGATGATTTTCCAGGAATTTCCTTTATCATTAGATTTAAAAAGGTGATTGCCTCCGAAATAGAGCGTATTCACACTGCTGGAAGAGAGAATTAAAGGACTGCTCCAGTTGAATCGAAATTGGGGAGGAAGTTTTACACGATCTGTATTTTCATAAAAAAACCAATGCTCTCCCGGGTCGATAGAATATTTTATGGGATAATCCTTATAATTTGGATCAAAATAGGCTGAATAATTAGAAATAGTTTGTGGCGTAGGTGTGATATAATTATACTTTCTGGTTTCCATATTTAACTTCGCCGCAAATCCAACATGATTGACCATATAGATGGTTTTCCAGTCCGTTGGATCTATTTGAAAATGAAAACCATCTCCTTCACCAACCCAGGTATTATGTTCATTTAAAATACCGCGTACCTCCCTGCTATTTGACGGCCCCATCCATAAGCCATTATCCTGCAAACCACCACCTATCCAGTATGGATCTCTCATGTCAACGCCGATGGCATAATACTGACCAATGGCCATATTGTTGAACGACAAAACACTTTCGCCACCATCCACGGTTAATCTTAATCCCTGATCGGTTCCCATATATATGATTTTACTATCGTAGGGAGCAATCCACATAGCATGGTCATCGCCACCATCGGTTCGCCACTCTCTTTCGGTAAAAGTTTTACCACCGTCGCGGGAAATTCTAAAATCTCTGGAAACCAGATAAATAGATTGTGGGTCTATGGGGTCTATCTCAATTTGACCATGATAATAAGGACGTGTATTGTGTTTTAGTAAAAATCGCCAGGTATTTCCGCCATCATCTGATCTATAGGTACCTGAACCAGGCTGACCGTCAGGAATATTTTCGTCAGCTTCTACGGAGGCTACTATAATGGAGGGAAAACTTTTGCAAATGGAAAGGTCAATTTGACCGGTTTCACCCGTTGGAAGGCCATTTACCAGTTTTTTCCAGGACTTTCCTGCGTCTGTACTTTTATATATTCCCCCATTTCCCCCGCCACTTTTAAAAATATATGGTCTTCTTAATCTATGATAAAAGCCTGCATATAAAATATTAGGATTACTGGGATCCATAACTACCTCGGTACAACCAGTGAGCGAATCAACAGGCAGACCCTTTTCCAGTTTTTTCCAGGATTTTCCCCGATCATCGGTAAAAAACAATCCTCTGTCACCAGAATAGCCCCATAAATGTCCTACTGCAGCGACATAAGCAATATCTGGATTTGTGGGATGAAGGGCGATATCAGCAATATGGTGGGTATTGGAAAGGCCCAGTTTTGAAAAACTTAATCCACCGTCATTACTTAAATAAAGACCATCGCCCCAACCAGAGCTGTTTCTATTGGCCGATTCGCCGGTGCCTACCCAGATAATAGAAGGGTTACCTTGAAAAAGGGCCACACTGCCTATGGAAGAAGTGCCATATCGGTCAAAAATCGGTTCCCAGCTAACGCCCCCGTTTTTACTTTGAAAAACACCACCTGATGCAGAGGCACAAATTACCTGTCGATAATCGGTATTCAAGGCATCAATATCGGCAATTCTACCCATCATATTGGCAGGTCCAACATTTCTCCATCGGAGCTCTTTGGAATATAAATTATCAACTCGCTGAGCAAATGAATGTAAAGTGCTGAAAAATAGAATAGTAAGAATAAATATTCTCATTGGGTGATCCTTTAATTGCTTATCAATAACAGAAATATAGCCATTTTTTCAGACGAAAATTTAAAATCGTATCCATTAAAATTTATTGGAACAAGCTTTTGTAAACAAATTATTAAATTCCTTCGTTTTAAACGCGTCGAATTGCTTAAATTTCGGCTCCGAAAGGGCAAAGAACCCAAATCTCAATTTTAAAGAAAAGGAAAATGTCAGAAACAAATTTTAAATCAGATGTAGAAGCAGTAGATGCCCTTGCAAATAAGTACCAGGATTTAAGGCAGGAAATAGGTAAGGTCATTGTTGGGCAGGATGAAGTGGTTAAGGCTGTAATTATTGCTTTATTTAGTAATGGTCATAGTTTATTAGTGGGCGTTCCCGGATTAGCTAAAACATTATTAGTCAGCACTATTGCTTCTGTACTGGATTTAGATTTTAAAAGGATACAGTTCACACCCGACCTTATGCCATCTGACATTATTGGTTCTGAAATATTACAGGAAAATAGAACATTTCAATTTAACAAAGGACCGTTATTTGCTAATATTGTTTTAGCAGATGAGATAAACAGAACACCACCTAAAACGCAGGCGGCATTATTAGAAGCCATGCAAGAAAAGGTGGTGACAGTCAGTGGGGTATCGCATGCTTTACCTAAGCCATTTTTCGTTTTAGCCACTCAAAATCCAATCGAACAAGAGGGAACATATCCATTGCCTGAGGCCCAGTTGGACCGTTTTATGTTCAATATTCCATTAGATTATCCAACTTTTCAACAGGAAATCGATGTAGTTAAAAATACGACGGGTTCTCAGAATGTGAGCTTAAAAAATATTGTGACAGCGAATCAGATTCAACAATTTCAACAACTCATCAGGAGAATTCCAGTAACAGATAATGTGCTGGAATATGCTGTTTCTTTGGTTTCAAAAACAAGACCGGGAACAGAACGGGCCGCTTCTATCGTGGATAATTATATTTCCTGGGGCGCTGGTCCCCGGGCTTCACAGTTTCTTATCGTCGGCGCTAAATGCCATGCAGCGATAATGGGAAAATATTCCCCAGATATATCTGACATTCAAGCTATTGCAAAATATGTTTTACGTCATAGAATAGTTAGGAATTATAAAGCAGAGGCGGAAGGTATCAAAGAGGAAAATATTATTGATCAGTTGTTGTAACCAATGCAGGATACACCCTTATTGGCTTTTTTTTCATCTTAAAAGGTAAAAATTAAATGATGTATTTTAAAAAGGGTGAATCAATTAGCAAGGTCTCTATTTTATTGGTGTGGTTGACCATCGCTTTATTTTCCAACGCATGTACAAAGGATGGGGCCAGTCAATTTAAGATGAAACCCAATGCTTTCGGAGAAATTGCCAGCCTCGTCGTCGTGGCAGATAAAGAAATCTGGGATGGTCCGATTGGAGATACTATAAGATATTATTACTCTTCAGCTTATCTCATTTTACCTCAACCAGAGCCAATTTTAGATTTAAAGTATTTTAGTCCTACTGATTTTAAAAATGTTCCGCTCAAGAGGGAATTGAAATCTTATTTGATTTTAGCCAATATAAATGATGAATCATCCCCAACAGCTTCTTTAATGAAAAAGGAACTGGGGCCTAAAAATTTAGACTTATTCCTGACCAATCCTCAAAAAAATAATGTAGTTGTTGGCTATGACCGTTGGGCAAAGGGTCAGCTTATTATGTTTCAAATGGCAGATTCTCAGGAAAGTTTAGTTGAAAATCTGAAGGCAAATATGCCGACGTTGGTAAAAAAAGTTAGAAGTCAAGATGCCGTTCCTTTGGGTGCAAATGCTTATCAGTCAGGACGTAATACTACTTTGGAAGCTGATATCGAAGCTAAAATGAATGTGCGTTTGAAGATTCCAAATGACTTTTTGCCCGCCATTAACGATGGTAAGGCCTTTTGGCTGAGAAAAGAAACGGATAAAGCGTCTTTTAACTTGCTTATTTCTACTTTCAACTATACGGATACCAAACAATTTTCTGTTGAAAATCTGAAAGCAATGAGAGATACCTTAGGTAAAAAGTATGTTTCAACCAGAACGCCAAATTCTTACATGATTGTAAACGATGTCGATTTACCTTTATATGGCCAATCCTTAAATTTTAACGGTAAATATGCGTTCGAGGGTAGAGGTATTTGGGAAATAGAGAACGATTATATGGCTGGGGCATTTATTTGTTACCTGATTCACAACCCTAAAACAAATCAAATTGTCCTCATAGACGGTTTCTTATATGCTCCCGGAGAGACTAAAAGAAATAAAATGTTACAGTTGGAACACATCATTCAAACCGCCATAATACCTTAATAAATAAGTTGGTGAAAATAAAAAGCCGTTGTCCTAATCATAAGACAACGGCTTTTTTTATGTAAGAAAATATTAAATATTCTCGATACTCTTATTCACAAAAGCATTCAACTCGGCACCTGTCAACATGCCTGCCTGAAGTTTTGCAATCTGAATGAGATACTTCATCGTTTCATTTCTGGCCGATTCGTCTGATTGATTTAATATCTGCTCGTTTATAATTTTATGATTCGTGTTAACGACCACGTTGATAGAATCGGGAAAGCCATCCATTTTCATACCTTGCATCATCTGCATCTCTTTCATTCTTCTCATAAACTCAGGTCTGGTAATCTGAACGGGTAAATCTTCCGGATTAAGTGCCTTGGTCACCAGGGTTGACATCGGATCATTTAAATTAGCAGTAAACCATTCTTTAATCTGTTTTTCCTGATCTTCTGATAAAACTGATTCTTTCTTTTCCTCTTTTTGAACTAAATTATCCGTTGTGTCAGAATCCACGCGTACAAAAGTGACAGTACCTTGTTTATATTCAAGTTGCTGCATAAAATGTGCGTCAATAACCTGGTCCATAATAAGTACGTCGAAACCATTGTTTTTTGCAGACTGAATTTGAGCAAATTGTGCTTCCTTGTCATTTGAATAAATAAGAATAACCTTGTTATGCTTATCTGTTTGAAGAGTTTTAACACTTTCGATATATTCGTCAATAGTCTTGTATTTACCCTCCAGTGTTTTGAAAAGAGCAAAAGTCGTTGCTTTTTCGTAAAACTTCTCGTCAGAGATCATACCATATTTAACAAATATGCTAAGATCATTCCACTTGCTTTCATAATTATCCCTTTCACTTTGGAATAATTCTGAAAGTTTATCAGCCACTTTTCGGGTAATGTAACCTGTTATTTTTTTCACATTACTGTCAGCTTGTAAATAGCTTCTTGAAACGTTTAGCGGAATGTCAGGTGAATCAATGACCCCGTGAAGTAAGGTAAGAAACTCCGGTACGATTTCCTTAACATTATCTGTTACATAAACCTGGTTGGAATAGAGCTGTATTTTATTGCGCTGTATTTCTATATTATTACCTAAATGAGGGAAATATAAAACGCCGGTAAGATTGAATGGAAAATCTATGTTCAAATGAATCCAAAACAGAGGTGTTTCGTAACTCATTGGATAAAGTTCTCTATAAAAACTGCGATAATCTTCGTCGCTTAAATCTGCTGGTAATTTTTTCCAGATAGGTTGGGTGTTGTTGATAAAATTATCAACCTGTATGGTTTCAGTTTTTGCATCTTCCCCTTCTCCTACTGTTTTGGATTCATCCTTTTTACCAAAACGAATGGGTATAGGTAGGAATTTACAGTATTTTTCCAACAAATCATCTATTCTTTTTTTCTCCAGATATTCCTTGCTATCATCGCCAATATGAAGGATAATATCGGTACCTCTTTCTTTTCTTGATCCTTCAGAAAGAGTATATTCCGGACTACCATCGCAGGACCATAAAACGGCGGTTGAACCTTCCTTCCAGGATAAAGTGTCCACCTCTACTTTAGTTGCCACCATAAAGGCAGAATAAAAACCTAATCCGAAGTGACCAATGATGCTTGCATCATCTTTGTATTTGTCAATAAATTCTTGAGCGCTGGAGAAAGCTACCTGATTCAAATATTTCATTACTTCCTCCTCGGTCATACCGATACCCCGGTCGCGGATAGTTAAGGTGTTTTTTTCCTCATCGAGAATAATGTCAATGGTTACTTCACCAGTGTCACCATTCAGTTCTCCCCTTCTACTTAACGTTTGTAATTTTGTAGTGGCATCTACACCATTTGAAATTAATTCCCGTAGAAAAATTTCCTGGTCGGAATAGAGAAATTTTTTGATAATTGGAAAAATATTTTCCGTCTGTACAGATATATTACCGCGTTGCATAATAAAAATTTTTAGTTATCTTACCTTGTCAAACAATATGCCACATTGATTAATCTGCCATTTTGTCAAGCAATAAGCCATTCCTGACAGTATTTATTTTTATTTATATTTTTGTTTTTATGAAAATTTAATGTAATTTTGATTTTTATTTTTTGAGAGCTATATACACAAGATATTATATTTACGAAAACTACTTGCGCTTTTCAAGCGGTGAGTCTTTGAGCTGTATCTACATACCACTTTATTTTAGTACGAGTCCCATTTTGGACTTTTATGATTCTCCTGAAGATTACAGGGGTAAGAATTACTTTTTTAGGTGGGCTCAAGATCATCTTTGGGGGGACGCATTGGTCCGATGCCCACCGACTTTTTAAAAAGAATAACTTTAAGAATAAACCTGAATGGATTTTTTTTGCCGGTTCCACTGGGGGGTAGAGCCGGCATTTTTTTTTCTAAAATTTAAAATACCAATGTAGCAGTGGAAATGGAAAAGACGATGATTCATTTTTATCCATTACACTTATTCCCGCTAAAGAAACTTGAAACGACTGAGTTTCTTTTATTTTAAAACGCATTCCAGGCATTAATATAAAGGCAGAAGTCCATAAATTTTCCCTTGTTACTTTAGTAATAAACGGGCTTTCTTTCCCAGTTTGGGGATCAAAACCTCCTTCAAAAGCGCTAAAGGTTTTTTCCTGTTTACTGATGGAAATCATGGAATCGAAAAATAAAGATGCCTTTTTACTGACCTTTACAATCCCGGCAAAGGAAAAGATAGGCGAGGCTCGAAGCGGACTTTCTTCGTCATTGTACATGGGGTAATTCGGAGACACATAAGTTCCCGGAACAGCGAAACTGTTTATGTCTCTTAAATTTATATAGCCATAGCCTAAAGAAAAGGATAGATTATTTATCGTATTTCCATACGTTACGGTTCCCCAATGAAGGCCGCCAAAACCTTTAAAATTATTGGCGTAGCTGCTACTTCCCAACAATGAACCGATGGATAAATGTAATTTTTCATTTTTTGACGGCAGGGTATATTTAATGGCAAGAACCACGGGTACAGCAAGCCAGGTGGACATAACACCTACCGATAACCCTTTAGAAACGGCAAAATGTACTTCGGGGCCATACCAGGAAATGGATGCATAATGGTCACCTTTCTTTATGGGCAACGCATTATTGGTAAAGGCATATCGGGTGTTAAAGGCAAAATATTCCATCGGTTTACCCAGGATATTCAGTTCATGGGTTTTTTCACTGGACATCGTTTTTATCTCATTTTTTGGAATATATATTCTACCAATATTAGATGTTTCCAATAATATCTCTCTGCCATCATCAGAAATAATTTTCCCCAAATAGGTTGTACCATTGAATTTCTCAATTTTAATAGTGACGGTTGAATCTACTGGATTGGTTTGAGCAACTAATACATTCCATAACAAAGTGAAAGCAAATAAGAGTATTCTATTTTTCATAAGCATATTTTCTTTTATTTCTAACAGCTGAAAGGATATACAAGTTACTATAAAAGCACTATTTTTAGAAATTTCTATCCGATAGAATCATTTAAATAGCTGAAAAATATGAAAATAGCGAACACTACCAAAATTTTGCTCTCTGCGGGCATTCTTATTTTTGGACTTTGGGCATGGTTTTTAACCCCTCCCTGGGAATTTTCGCAACCCTCCTGGCGGCTTTTTCTACTGTTTTTATGCGCCATATTCGCTGTGCTTACGCAAGTATTATCAATTTTTTTGGCCTCTATCATAGCTATGGTTATTGCGGTCAGCTCAGGAATACTTTCTCCGGAAAAAGCTTTTTCAGGCTTTTCGGAAAGTTTCATGATTTTAATTCTCTCTTCCTTTTTGGTGGCAAAAGCGATTATACATTCTGGACTGGGCAAAAGGATTGCCCTCATTTTTATAAGGCAATTTGGTCATTCTACTTTAAAATTGGGCTATTGTATAACGATGACGGATGTGTTAATCGGCCCGGCTATACCAAGTAATACCGCGAGATCGGGCGTTTTGTACCCTATCGTTTTATCCTTGGCTATGGATACGGGGTCAAATGTTGAAAAGGGAACCCGCAAAAAAACAGGGGCTTATCTGATGATGGTTTCTATAACCAGTTTGACTATTTCATCGGCACTTTGGTTTACTGCCATGGCAGCAAATCCTATTGGTGCCGGTTTGGCCGCAAAATATAATGTGGTTATGGATTTTTCAAACTGGTTGTTAGTCAGTTCATTACCCTGTTTAGTCGCTTTGGTTTTTTTGCCTTGGTTACTTTACAAAACATTTCCACCAGAAGCTAAATTAACACCTGAAGCTCCTGTGGCCGCTGCTGCCATGTTAAAGAAAATGGGTCCAATGGGCAGAAAAGAATGGATAACAGCCGTTACCTTTATATTTATGGTTCTTGGATGGGTATTAGCTACACCCCTAGGCTTAAATCTGGCCATTGTCTGTTTGGCAGGGTTGGCTGTCCTTATCATTTCAAATGTGTTCCCTTTAACCATTTTAAGAAAAGAAGGGGGAGAAGCATTGGAGACATTTATTTGGTTTGCCATACTATATATGATGAGTAGTTCATTAAACGCCATGGGTTTTATGGGTATTATCGGACAAAAAATATCAGGACAAATTACAACCTTATCTACTTTTCAAGTGTACGTGTTATTGACTGTTCTTTACGTACTTATTCATTATTTGTTCGTAAGTCAGACGGCTCACATGCTTGCATTATATGGTGTGTTTCTCGAGGTCGCTTTTGCAGCGGGTGTGCCGGTAGCCTTAATGGCTTTCAGCCTCTCTTTTGCTACTAATTATTTTGCCGCTTTGGCACCTCAGGGTTCTTCTTGTAATGTATTTTTTGTAGGAAGTGGTTATATAACCCCTAAAGAGGTTTATCAACAGGGTGCTATTGTCACTCTGGCCAATCTTACCATATTTTTATTAGCCACGCCCTGGATTGAATGGGCAAGCAGTTTTGCTTTAAAATAAGGATACAAAAAGATGAATATGGATAAATTAAATGGGAAAGTTGCCTTTATTACCGGTGGAAATAAGGGCATTGGTTTAGGTGTTGCTGAAGCAATGGTTGAAGCCGGTATGTTCGTTTGTATCACTGGCAGAAATGAAGCAGACTTGCAGGCAGCTGAAAAAAAATTGAACGCTATAAGAGATAACTCAACCCTGGGTATTGTTTGTGACGTTCGTTCTTTGTCCGACCAACAAGTTGCAGTTCAACAGATTATGGATAAATGGAAGCAACTGGATGTGGTGATTGCCAATGCAGGTGTCGGACATTTTGCAGATATCAGCCTTTTGACACCAGAACAATGGCACGAAACGATAGATATTAATTTAACAGGTGTTTTCAATACCGTTAAAGCTTCCTTAGATCCATTAAAAGCAAGTAAGGGATATTTAATTACCATAGCAAGTCTTGCCGGCACCAATTTTTTTGCCGCAGGTGCCGCCTATAATGCCAGTAAGTTTGGATTGGTTGGTTTCACTCAGGCCGTCATGCTCGACGTGAGAAAACATGGTATAAAAACGACAACGATTATGCCGGGATCCGTTAGCACCTATTTTAACAATCATACGCCCAATGATGCTGATCATTGGAAAATTCAACCAGAAGACATGGGCCAAATGGTCGTCGATTTGCTATTAATGCCACATAGAACCCTGCCAAGCAAAATAGAGGTCAGGCCAACTATGCCCGGGTAGTTTTATAAGCATAGGTTTTGTACTATAAATGGTACACTATTGGAGGGAAAATGCTATTTAGGACCCTACAGTGGAGTGTTACGAAGATAGCAGGGCTATGCCCCTATGAGTTTATACGAGACAGTACATCCACGAATAACCATTATGTTTAAACCAAAGACGTACGCTATCATCCGTGAAATCCTATAATCCTTAAAATCCTTGATTCATCGGGTCTGTTAGCCCAGTATATAAAATAGCAAAAAAAGAGGCTGTCTCTCCAGATAGCCTCCTGCGTTAATAAGGTTATTTCTTTTTTGCCGGTTTTTTGGCAAGCTGGCTCTTGCGATAATTGTCTTCTTTTACCTTCTTTCTGGCTTTATATTCGTTGAAACGACTTGTCCAAAGGGTTCTTTCCTCTTCCTTCATTTTTTCAAGACGCGCCGGGGAAAGATTTATCTGTTCTTGATAGCCAAAGGGTTCCTCGTCAATAAATTGCTTACTTTTTCCTACTTTTTTAACAATCTTAAATTTATCGTATAAATCGCCCAGCGTTGTATAAGCAGCGTAAGTTAAAGAATCGCCGTTAACATGCACGGTTTGGTAAAGCTGGGTTTCATTTGCCGCCCTGTCAATCCAGGAAAGCATACTTGAAAGATACATTTTAGGACCACTCACGGAAACAACATAAACAGGTCCAGTCGAATCCATCACCATACTTCCCTCTGGCAGATTATTACCGCCACGCGCGTAGGTATGGTCATGTCCTTGAAGCACCAAATCAACATTATACTTATCAAAAATAGGTTTTAAGCTATTTTTAAGAACGGGATTATCTCTGCCGGCTGCTGGGGAATAAACGGGATGATGCATAGTAACAAAAGTCCATTTATTTGGATTATTGGCCAGTACCTTATCCAACCACTCCATTTGAGCGGCACTATCTTTCTTATGACCTAAAAAGGCAGTGGTATTTAAGGAAATAATCCTTGCACCTTGAAAATCAGTATAATATACGGTTTCTTCGAGGCCTTTCGGTCCATTTTCTGGTAAGGTGAAAGATGGTCTCCAATGAGGTGTCAACTTATATTCTGTAGGGGTAATACGGGTATATTCGTGATTACCAGGGGTTAATATGCTGGGCATGTTTTGATAAATCCAACCTCCCGCATAAAACCACTCTCCCCATTCCTGATCTCTTTTATTAATATTGATCAAATCACCTGCGTGAATCATAAAATCAGCTTTGGGTAAATCACTGTAAGCCTGACGAATGGTTCTTGACCATTTTGACTTCAGATCGTTTTGGGCATCACCAAAATATAGAAAAGAAAATGGTTTCACTCCTTTTGAAGCGGTCGTGAAATGTACCCATTCACTCCAGATATTTCCATCTCCAACCCGATAGGCATAAGTTGTTTCCGGGCTTAAACCGGAAAATTTAACAGAATGATAATGAGCAGCATGTAAATCGTTAATGAGTATTTCAGAGGTTGCTTCCCCCAGTTTAACACTGTCAAAATCGGGTCCGGCTGCCGCCTTTTGAATTTGTGCTATTCCCTTACTGACATTGATGGAAGTACGCCAGTTTACCGAAAAAGAGGTAGCGGGATCGTCATGCCACGTGGCAATAATTCTATCTGGAACAACAGATGGCGGATAAAAATCGACAGGTGCGGTGGGAGTTTGTGCCATAGCGGTGCAAGCAAGAAGCAGGGCAGCGGAAATAGTTGAAAACAGGTGTTTCATAAATGGTTCTTTGTTGTTTACAAATATACTATTTTTGCCCACCTAAATTTATTCATTATTGAAAATTATAAGCTATGAGCAAGCGAAATAAATTGCAACGCTTTGCCGATTTACTTTCTTTTCCCAATGTTTATGAAAATAATGACGGGCGAAGTGCTATGCTCGCAGGGGCGTTTGGTGCGGAAAAAGAGCTCGCTGGGAAATGGAATGAAGGGCATTTTCAAAAGGAAGCTCCCCTTATTTTAGAGCTTGGTTGTGGTTATGGGGAATATTCCGTTGCGCTCGCCAGATTATTTCCAGATAAAAATATCATTGGCATAGATTGTAAAGGTTCCCGTTTGTGGAAAGGGGCATCTATCGGATTGGAAGAAAATTTAAAAAACCTTGCCTTTCTACGAACAAGAATCGAAATGATTTCTTTCTTCTTTGGAAAGAATGAAGTTTCTGAAATATGGATTACCTTCCCAGATCCTTTTTTGGAAAATTATCGCATTAACAGGAGGTTAACTTCACCTGCATTTTTAGAAAAGTATAGAGAAATGTTGAAGCCTGACGGTATTATTCATTTGAAAACAGACGAATCGACACTCTATCAATATTCTTTAGACATACTCTCAAAGGAGAAGGATGCCAAAGTGATTATCGCCAATGATGATATTTATGCAGCTGAACTTCCGAACCCTTTGCTTACTACCAAAACACGTTATGAAAATAAGTTTTTGGGGGAAGGTAAGGCCATCAAATATATACAGTTTACCTTATGAACCAAATCGCGAAGAAAAGCCTGATTGAAAAATACACCAATGATTCTCGCTTAAAAGAGATAGATTGTATTATTGAAAGCCAATATCCTGCTTGCTTACGGGCAACAACTGTCTTTGGCGCTCAGGAGTGTTTTATTGTTCGCGGACTGTATGAACGCAAAAAAAGACCGTTTTTAATCGTTGCTGAAAATAAAGAGACGGCAGCTTATTTTTGGAATACCCTCAGTTTGTTATTTGATAAAAAACAAATTTATTTTTTTCCCGATTCTTTTAAAAGGCCTACCCATTTTGACGAAATAAATAAGCCAAATATCCTGGAAAGAACCGAAGTTGTCTCGGCTTTGTATGATAAAGCGGAATCAACGGTTATTGTTACCTATCCTGAAGCGCTTTTCGAAAAAGTGGTGAACCCTGTCGATCTTGAGAAAACCAGACTTAATTTTTCAAAAGGGGAAAAACTTGATAGAGATTTTATTATAGAAGTACTGTTAGATTACGGTTTTTCAAGGGAAGAGTTCGTTTATGAACCTGGTCAATTTTCAATCAGAGGGGGAATTATCGACATTTATTCCTTCGGTAATGAACTTCCCTATCGTATTGAGCTTTTTGATGACGAAGTGGAAAGAATCAGATCTTTCGATCCCATGAGCCAACTTTCCCAAACGGAATTGGTCAAAGTCAGCATTGTTCCCAATATGAACAAAAGATTTGAAAAATCAGATAAAGTGGCATTTACTGATATTCTTCGCCCGGAAACACTTGTTGTTGTATGGGATTTGAATCTTTTGCATGAAAAATTAGTGATTTGCGAGGAAAAGGCCGCCGATTTTAGTAAAACCATTTCTATTTTGCACGAAGGTGAGGAGGCTGATTTTGCCCGTGAAAAATCTTACGTCAAGTCAGATGCACTTCTTTCAGCACTTTGCGCAAAATCAATCCTGTGTTTTAGTGCAAGAAATCAACCTATTCCCATAACAAGTCAAATTGATTTTTCAGGAAAGCCCCAGCCTCAGTTCAATAGAAATTTTGACCTCCTCATTGCCGATTGGAAAGAAAGACAGGCTAAAAAGCAGGAAATCTATTTGTTTACTGAAAATGCACGTCAGGTAGAACGTTTTCATGCCATTTTTGATGACATGAAAGCGGAACTCATTTTTCACCCGGTGATTATTGGTTTACATGAAGGATTTATAGACGAGGGTTTGGGTATTGCCTGTTTTACAGACCATCAGATTTTTAACAGATTTCACCGTTTTAAACTTAGGCACTCTTATTCCAGAGATCAGGCGCTGCAACTAAAACTGGTAAAAGATTTACAGCCAGGTGATTTTGTCTCTCATATTGATTATGGTATTGGAAAATTTTCGGGTCTTCAGAAAATTGAAATTAATGGAAATTTACAGGAGGCCGTAAGATTATTTTATAAGAATAATGACATCTTATATGTCAGTGTCAATTCCTTGCATAAGATTTCAAAATATGTGGGAAAGGAAGGCACGGAACCTCAACTTAGCAAACTGGGCTCCGATGCGTGGAAAAATCTGAAAAATAAAACTAAAAAGAAACTTAAAGATATTGCCGCAGAGCTCATAAAGCTGTATGCCCAACGTAGGGCTGCCCCGGGATTTGCCTTTCCTCCTGACAGTTATTTACAGGACGAACTGGAAGCGTCCTTCATTTATGAGGACACACCGGATCAGTATAAAGCCACCGTGGACGTGAAAGCTGATATGATGAAACCATACCCTATGGATCGTTTAATCTGCGGTGATGTAGGTTTTGGGAAAACAGAAATTGCCATAAGAGCAGCTTTTAAGTCGGTGGTCGCAGGTAAACAAGTGGCCATATTGGTGCCAACAACCATTTTAGCACTGCAACATGCCAAGACTTTTCATGGTCGCCTGGAGCCCTTCGGCGTTACGGTCGATTATGTTAATCGCTTCAGAAGTACCAAAGAAAGGAAAGAAACGTTTGCGAAATTGGCCGACGGTAAAGTCGATATTATTATTGGTACCCATAGTTTATTGGGAAAAGATACCCATTTTAAAGATTTAGGATTGCTTGTCATTGACGAGGAGCAGAAATTTGGCGTAGCCTCCAAAGAAAAATTAAGAAGTCTGAAAACGGATGTCGATACACTGACACTCACAGCAACCCCTATACCCAGAACATTACAGTTTTCGTTAATGGCTGCCAGAGATCTTTCTATCATCAGAACGCCGCCGCCAAATAGGCAACCCATTCAAACCGAGGTTCATGCGTTTAATGAGGAGCTCATCAGAGATGCCATTTATTATGAAGTAAATAGAGGAGGTCAGGTATTTTTTGTTCACAATAGGGTGAAAAATCTGGAGGAAATGTCCGTCCTAATTAAGAAACTGTGCCCCGATATTTCCATTGGCTTCGCTCATGGGCAATTGGAATCATCGAAACTTGAAACAGCTTTGATGGACTTCATTGACAAGAAATATGATGTGCTCGTTTGTACCAATATTATTGAAACGGGATTGGATATTGCGAATGCTAACACGATGATTATCAACAATGCCCATCAATTTGGCTTAAGCGATTTGCATCAGTTAAGGGGACGCGTTGGTAGGTCCAACAAAAAAGCATATTGCTATTTACTAAGTCCATCTATGTCATCTCTCACTGATGACGCTCGTAAACGGTTAAAGACACTGGAAGATTTTTCTGAACTTGGCAGTGGTTTTCAGATTGCCATGAAAGACCTGGATATCAGAGGAGCAGGAAATATTCTGGGTGCCGAACAAAGTGGATTTATTGCCGATATTGGTTATGAAACCTATCAGAAAATATTGGAGGAAGCTGTTCAGGAACTTAAGGAAACAGATTATAAAGATTTATTCAGAGAAGAATTAGAAAAGGACAGGAAGTTTGTTCGCGATGTTCAAATTGAAACGGATATTGATTTATTCATTCCCGATAGCTATGTGAGTAATGTCCAGGAACGGTTAAGCATGTACACCCAGATTGATCAAATTGAGACGGAAGACCAGATAGATGATTTTATCAGCCAGATGGAAGATCGTTTTGGACGGGTACCTCATCAGATCCATGAACTGTTTGAAGGATTGCGATTGCGTTGGATTTGTAAAAGGATAGGTTTCGAGCGTATTATTTTAAAGGGAAATAAGCTGAGATGTTATTTTATTGATAATCCACAATCGTCCTATTACGAATCTCCCCAATTTCAGAGGATGCTTCAATACGTAGCTGGTTCTGGAAAAAAGGAGGGACTGCTAATAAAGAAGTCAACGACGAACCTCATGTTGATACATGAAAATATAAGAAGCCTGGAAAAAGCTAAAAACCTGCTTAACCGGATAGCTGCAGAGATTAATCAATGAATTTTGTTAAAGAAGCTTGTTGGATTGGTACTGATTTTTTTTTACATAGTAGTTATGTCAGGACAAATCTGATAATTTGGATATGAGACATCTATATTTCTCAATACTTTGGTAGAGGCGGTCATAATTGAATTATTAAATATTACCGTTGGGTTCTGAATCACGGATTTTAAGGATTACAGGATTTCACGGATGATAGATGACGAATAAGGTTTGGGTGAAAGGGGCAATTGGTAGAGGATTACTTTATATACCGCTTTTCGCCGATGCGTTACGCATCAGCGAGAGGCAGGTTAATAATAGCAACATTAAATTATAACCTTCCCACCCAAACCGGAGACGTTAAGGTTAATCCTGAAAATCCTGATTCAAACAACTGGCTGCCGCGCACTCAATCCCTAACCATCGCCTCAACTTGATTGCACACCCCATACCAAAAGGACGTATCTTTACAAAATGAAAAGATTCTTTAATACTACGGGCTTGTGTAATGCTGAAGATCACTACATGGTAGATCCATTTCGGAACATGTATGAGAACATATTGCACTTGATACATTCGAAGCAATACTTCCTTATTCATGCGCCTCGGCAAACAGGTAAAACTACTTTTTTGCACGCTCTGGCTCATCGCCTGAATAAGGAAGGAAATTATGTTTCCGTGGTATGTTCTCTCGAATCAGCGGGTTATAACAGTATCTCCGTGGAAACGGCAAACGAGGTGTTTATACAATCTTTGTATTTGACATCTAAAATTTTTTTATCGCCCAATGCTTTACCGCCTAATCCGGATGGTTATTCACCAGGTAACTTATTACTAAGAAATTATCTTACCGATTGGTGCGATACCCTTGATAAACCCTTGGTTTTATTACTTGATGAGGTGGACGCTCTCTATGACGACGTGCTTATTTCTACTTTACGTCAATTACGAGACGGCTTTCAAACCCGTCCCAAACATTTCCCTCAATCTATTGCCCTGGTAGGCCTGCGAGATATCCGTGATTTTCGAATGCGGGCCAGAGCAGATAATCCGTCAATAGGTTCAGGTTCTCCTTTTAATATAAAAGCAGAATCTTTTTTCCTACCTGCATTTTCGAAAGAAGAAGTGCGTGGATTGTTGGACCAACATACCTTGGATACTGGTCAGATTTTTTCTGAAGAGGTATTAGAAAAGTTATATGCCTATTCGGGTGGACAACCCTGGTTGACGAACGCGCTAGCCAATGAGGTGGTAAGGAAAATTTTAAAGAATGATTATACTCTTGAGATTACCTTAGACATGATTGAACTGGCGAAGGAGCGGCTCATTGAACAGCGTCAAACCCATCTGGATAGCTTAGCGGACAAAATAGATGATCCCCGGGTTCGACCTATTATTATGAGTATCATCACTGGTGATTCCCCCGCTTTTGATGGAGCAGATGATGCTATCCGTTATTGCCGCGACTTAGGTATTATCAGCACGGGGAATCCTATTCAATTTGCCAATCCGATATATAGAGAAATCATAACCCACATCTTGACCATAGGCTTTTCTGTTGGAATAAATCAAGATATCGCCCAGACGAGTTGGTATCTGAACAACGATGGTACGCTGAATATGGACAAGTTACTGGATGCATTCACCAAATTTTATCGACGCAACGCTGAATCATGGATTGATAGATATAAATACAAGGAGGCTGGACACCAGTTAATTTTGATGGCCTTTTTACAACGGGTCATTAATGGGGGAGGACGCATTGAAAGGGAAATGGCCACAGGAAATGGGCGGACAGATCTGGTTGTTTTTTGGAAAAAACAAGTCATTACGATTGAGATAAAAATGCACCATGATAAATGGTCAGAGCCAGAAGGAATTGAACAATTAGCCCGTTACCTGGACCGATTAGGACAAAAATCAGGGTATATGGTATTTCTCGAAAAGAAAAGTGCTGCAGAATTATCATGGGAGGATCGAATCCGTCGGGAAGTACATGTTGTTGACAACAAGGAGATTATTATTTATGCCATGTAGAGACGCTATGCTTGGCGTATCTACTCTGAAAGGTTTCAATGTAAATTTTAACTCTTGGCTCCAGTTTTGAATCAGGATTTGTAGGATACAGTCAACGTCTTTGGCTTATGCATTAGGTTTATTCTTCGTGGGTGTCAATCCTCATTTAAATATTGGTATTTTAATACGAATGAAAGTATTACCTTTTAAAGCGCTTTTCCAAACAAATTATATGTAGATGTGAATGGTGTGGAAGGGAAGTGAGTATTCCGGGGTAAAGTGAACCACCTATTCCGGAGTAAAGTGAACCACTCATTCCGGGGTAAAGTGAACCACTTTTTCGAGGATGATTTGACATCTATATTCGGTTTTAAAGACCTGATATGGCAAATCAAATTATTCCTATGTCTAAATTGAGAAAGTTTTTAAAATTAAGTCTTGAAGGTAAATCTCTGCGTCAAATTAGTGAGTTGACAGGAATGTCACGCAATACTATTTTTAAATACAATGATTTACTTAAAAAACATCCCTTGTCTCAAAAGGAGCTCGCTAATCTTAGTGATAAGGAGTTATACTCCATTGTTTACCCCCCTGCTGTTGAAAAGCAGGCTCACGAGGTTTTATATGGCTTGTTTCCTGAAATGGATGTACAATTAAGCAGGGTTGGAGTTACAAAATTTATGC
>BJGN01000035.1 GCA_014190515.1 Bacteroidota bacterium | reverse complement strand
CATACAGTACGCCAGGTTTTACATGGGATTGGAAACATAAGAAAAATCATGTGAACTGGGATCCCGTTACGCCTAATACAGCCGTTGATTTAGCAGAGGTTATGAGTCGTAATCCATACTTAAAAGTTTTAGCCATTAATGGCTATTATGATTTGGCGACCCCTTTTTATGCCGCCGAATATACTCTTAAACACATGGGTTTAGACAAGCGCATTCAAAGTAATATTATTTTAAAATATTATGAATCTGGTCACATGATGTATATTGATCCAGCATCAGGAAAACAGTTTAAGGACGATATTATTGAATTTATAAACTTTGCCTTAAAGTAATTTTGTTCCATTTTGACCATATTCTTCATAAATTAAGTTACTAAAATGGTCGTGATTTGAATTTAAAGGCAGAATATTTTTATGAATTAATCTTTTATTTAAAACTAGCTTCATTTTGCCTTAACTCATTTTTAAAGTGACTTAGATTTCCCATTTCTTTATGAATTAGAACGAGTTCTATGCCAGCTATTTCTGCAAAATCCTGTAAAATCTCGGTCCTTATATTTTGACTATAGACCGTGTGATGAGCTCCACCTGCCAGTAACCAGGCAGCAGAAGCCGTTTCCATATCAGGTTGAGGTGTCCATAAAACTCTGGCAACAGGAAGTTTAGGTAAAGTATAAATGGGCGTTACGGCTTCCACTTCATTAACTAAAAGACGAAATCTGTGACCAAGATCTATCAGAGAGGCATTCAGCGCTTTTCCTCCCTCCACATTGAAAACCAGTCTGACTGGATCAGATTTTCCACCAATACCTAAGGGATGAATTTCACAGGAAGGTTTTTCTTGAGCAATGCTGGGACAAATTTCCAACATGTGTGCCCCTAATACCATTTCATTGTTGGGCTCAAAATGATAAGTATAATCTTCCATGAAGGAATTCCCACCTGATAATCCAATACTCATGGTTTTCATTGCTCTTAGCAACGCTGCTGTTTTCCAATCTCCTTCAGCACCAAATCCAAATCCTTTTTGCATTAGCCTCTGAACGGAAATGCCAGGTAGTTGCGTCAATCCATGTAAATCCTCAAAAGTGGTTGTAAATCCCTTATATTGTCCCTTTGTAAAAAAATTTGTTAAACCCAACTCTATTTTTACAGCCTCTCTTAATGAATTAAAGTGAGTGCCGTTTCTTGATAATGAAGATGTTAAATGATATTCTTGATTGTAAATCTCACATAAATCATCTATCTCCGATGCTTTAACTTGCTCGATTTCTGAAACCAAATCACCAATACCATGGGTATTTACCTGAAAACCAAATGTTATCTGAGCCTCTACTTTGTCTCCTTCGGTAACAGCCACTTGCCTCATATTATCTCCGAAGCGGACAAATTTGGCATTCTGAAGGTCATTCCAACCTAAAATTGCTCTGGTCCAATTATTTAATTGACCAGATACGCGTTTATTCTGCCAATGTCCAACAATTACCTTTCGGGGAATTTTCATTCGAGAAAGGATATATCCAAATTCACGGTCACCATGGGCAGATTGATTCAGATTCATAAAATCCATGTCAATGTCATTCCATGGGATATCGCGATTGAATTGTGTATGGAGGTGACATAAAGGCTTTTGTAAAATCTTTAAGCCGTTAATCCACATTTTTGAAGGTGAAAAGGTATGCATCCAGGTTATAATGCCAATACAATCAGTGTTATAATTGGCATCGAGGATGAGTTGGTAGATTTCTTCAGATGACTTTAATACAGGTTTAAAAATCAACTGAAGTGGTAAGCTATTGTTAAGATATTGCACAATGTACTGTGCATTTTCTGCTACTTTATTTAACGTTTCCTGTCCATATAAATGTTGACTTCCCGTTAGGAACCAAATTTCAAGCTTTTTAATCGAATCCATTATCAATGATTTATTGTTGTCCATAATAGGCATCAGGACCATGCTTTCTTTCAAAATGCTTTTTAATCAAAGCATCTTTAAGCAATGGTGCTTGCGGATTTATCTGTTCTGTTAACCAAGCCATTCGGGCAATCTCTTCCAGAACGGCAGCATTATAAAGGGCTTTTTGGCTATTTTTTCCCCAGGTGAATGGAGCATGATTTCCAACGAGAATCATTTCAATTTCCCGATAATCTAATTTTTTTTCAAGGAAATGTTGAATAATCTGCTGTCCCGTTTCCATTTCATAATCGCCTTGTATCATTTCATCACTCATAGGGGGAGCACAAGGCACTGCCTCTGTTAAATGATCGGCATGGGTTGTTCCATAAATAGGGATTTCTCGTTGAGCTTGTGCCCAGGCTGTTGCGTAGGTTGAATGAGTATGGACAATACTGTTTATCTGGTTCCAGTTTTTGTAAAGGAAAGCGTGGGTTTTTGTATCTGAAGATGGTCTGAGTTTTCCATCTATAACGCGACCATCAAAATCGACAATAACCATCTTTTGTGGGGTGAGTTCACTATATTGAACACCGCTTGGTTTTATGGCAAAAACGTTGTTTTTATGGTCTGCCACGCTTACATTTCCAAAGGTAAACAGAACCAAACCTAAAGCAGGTAATTGCATGTTGGCTTGATAACATTCCTTTTTTAAAGATTTAAAATGTTTCATTGGCTACATTAGATTTTTTTCAAAGTAGTTACCCAGCGATAGGTATTTTTGATACCTCTTCTGATACAAATCTACTTTTTCCAGATTGGGATAATATGTTTTTTCAAATCCAGCACCCATAGCTTGCATAGCTTGTTCAACCTGAGAATAGATTCCAGCGGCTGTTGCTGCGAACATGGCAGCGCCAAGGGCACAGGTTTGTTCGCTTTTATGTACTTTAACGGGCATATTTAGTATATCAGATAGCATTTGCATAATAAAAGGCGATTTTTTTGCCACACCACCTAATCCTATGATTCCTTTCACTGGAATTCCTTCCTGAATAAATCGTTCCACTATCGCTTTTGATCCAAAACAAGTGGCTTCTACTAAGGCTCTAAAAACGTGTGGTGCTTCAGTTCCTAAATTCAGATGTGACATAGCACCTTCTAATCGTTGTTCTGCATCAGGTGTTCTTCGACCATTTAGCCAGTCCACAGCTAAAGTTGATGATATTTCAAGAGGTAATTCGTCGGCTTGTTGTGAAAGTTTATACAATAAATTTGAATCCATTGATAATATTAATTCTTTCTTTTGATCTTCAGATAGCATCGCAGATTCTTCAATAATTTGTATGGTCGGCTTAAGGATCAGGTTTTTAAACCAGGCGTAAACATCACCAAAGGCCGATTGGCCTGCTTCTAAACCATATAAACCAGGTAAAATAGATCCTTTTACCTGTCCACATATTCCTTTAACACATTTATTATTCAAGTCTTGAGCTGAAACCACCATCATATCGCAAGTGGATGTGCCCATTACTTTACTTAGATAAAAAGGTTCTATTTGACCGCCAACGGCACCAACATGCGCATCAAAAGCGCCAATGCCAATGGTCACATCAAGAGGTAATCCTAATTTTTCGGACCATTCAGGTGCTATTTTTCCTGCAACATTATCTGTGGAATATATATTTTGATGTAATTTTTCTGTAAAGCCATCCAGCAAAGGATCTATTGCAGCAAAATAATCATTGGGAGGATACCCATCAAAAGATTTCGACCATAATGCTTTATGACCAGCTGCACAAATGCCTCGTTTTAGGTCTTTAATGTTTTTTCCCCCTGTTAATACAAAGGGGATCCAGTCACAATGTTCCACAAAGCTGGAGATGTTAGATCTTATTTTTTCATCTGTTTTTAAAATATGAAGTAATTTAGCCCAAAACCACTCTGAGGAATATATCCCACCGACATATTGCAAATAATCAATATTACTCTGTCGATTATAATGATTGATAGCCTCAGCTTCCTCAATACTGGTATGATCTTTCCATAAAATAAACATGGCGTTTGGATTATCAGCAAACTCGGGAAGTAGGGAAAGGGGAGTGCCAGATTCATCAACGGCAACAGGCGTTGAACCTGTTGTGTCTATTGAAATGCCTTTTATATTTTGAATTATTTCCTCACTAAGTCCTTGAAGACAAGCTTTTATGGTGTAGGTTAAACCTTCCAGATAATCCAGCGGATGTTGTCGAAACTGATTCAAACCAGGATGACAAAAAAGTTGATTTTTCCAACGCGGGTAATAAAAAACGGAGGTGGCAATTTCCTCTCCATTCAGCGCATTTACTAACAGTGAACGAACGGAATCAGTACCAAAATCTACGCCGAAAACATATTTATTCATATAATTTTACCTAAAAATGAATACCATTAAACAAAGCTAAAATAATATATTAAAAGTAGGATTCTCATTTTAACGCGTTTAATTTTCATGTCAATAATGTATATTTAAGAATAAAATTTACCCTATATGAGATATATTTTACTTGGTTGCTTAAGTGCAGTCTTATTTTCTTCCATTCATCCATTTCAAAAGAGGACGACCGATAAAAAATCTTTACCGAATATTCTCTTGATTTTAACAGATGATCAAGGGTTATATGATGTTTCTTATCAGGGAACAAAAGATATAAAGACGCCCAATATTGATGGTATTGCAACTAATGGTATCAGATTTAATCAGTTTTATGCAAATTGTACGGTGTGTTCACCTACCAGAGCGGCTATTTTATCAGGTACTTATCCCGATTATGTTGGGGTGCCCGGAGTTATAAGAACCAAAGAGGAAGATAATTGGGGGTATTTAAATCCAAAAGTAAAATTACTTCCTACCTATTTGAAAGATGCTGGTTATAACACCGCAATCATTGGGAAATGGCATCTGGGATTAACTTCGCCAAATTTGCCAAATGAAAAAGGGTTTGACTATTTTCATGGATGGTTGGGCGATATGATGGATGATTATTGGTCACATAGACGCCATGACATCAATTATATGAGACTAAATGAAAAGGCTATTGATCCGGAGGGGCATGCAACAGATTTATTTTCTGATTGGTCCATCGATTATATCAAAGGACAAGCTCAAAATAAGAAACCATTTTTTCTATACCTTGCTTATAATGCGCCTCATTTTCCAGTTCAGCCTCCTGTTGAATGGTTGGAAAAAGTTAAGATCCGAGAACCTCAATTACCTGAAAAAAGAGCGAAGCTGGTTGCATTTATTGAACACCTGGACTATAGCATCGGAACGGTTATTCAAGCTTTAAAAGATGAGGGGATATATAATAATACATTGATTATTTTCACCAGTGATAATGGAGGACATTTGCCTGATCTTGCAAATAATGGTCCTTACCGAGATGGCAAACAGAGTATGTATGAAGGTGGTTTGAGAGTTCCAACCTGTATTTCATGGCCTGCAATGATTAAAAATGGAAGTATTTCAGAATCTAATTGGTTGTCTATGGACCTTTTCCATACCATTTTGGATATAACTGGCGTTCGGCAAAATGCGCTATCCATAGGAAAAAGTATGCTTAATGAATTAAAGAATTCATCACCTGATACGATAGAAATTCGGGAAATGTACTTTACAAGAAGAGAAGGAGGGGCAAATTACAATGGTGATTGTAGTTATGCTTTGAGATTTGGTGATTGGAAATTGATTAGAAATTACCCAGGATTACCCATGGAATTGTATAATTTGAAAGTTGATCCATTTGAAAAAATGAATGTTATAAAAGAAAATCCAAAGATTTTTGCAGATTTAAACAAAAGATTAATGAGACATATTCAACAGGCGGGTAAAACACCCTGGCAAAAATTTTAATAAAAAAAAGCCAGTTAGAAATCATCTACTGGCCTTTTTTTATGGATTAAATCTTATTTATTCAGTTTTAAATTCAATATTAACCAATGCGGCGGCAGGTTCACCCTCTTTAATAGGTTTAGTAACAAAATACAAGGTATGTTTTTTCTTGTCTGTTACTGGAGTGAGCTTGATTTCGCAACCACCAAAATAAGGAGGTTTCGGACCTGTAGCTGTTAACTTAAAAACAGAACTTCCAAGAACCTTGCCTGTTGGACTGTCTAAACGTGCTTCTATGGAGTAACCATCCTTTCCCGCTTCTTGTCCGGCAGCAGCAATCTGAAGCTTAATGATTTGAGTTAAATCAATATCGTTCAATGAAAAGGAAGCCTGGGTGGAAGGTAACATCATTAATGTCTGTCCACCATATTTCATTATTGAAAATCCATTTAGATTTTTAGCCTGATCCATGCCAATTTTTGGACTCTTTAGGACCACAGAACCATTTCCACTTAAAGGTTTAGATTCTTTTCCACCCCGGTCAGTGAAACTTGCATTTAAGACAAACATACCACTTTCACTGAAAGTTTTTCCTAATAAAGGATCAGCTACAATTCCTTTGGCTGGTAAAGATGGTTTTGGTGCCTCTTTTTGGCCTAAAGACATGATATAGGAAATAATTTTAGTAGCATCGTCATTTTTTAATTCAGTATTTGCAGGCATGACGGTTTCGCCCCAAACACCTGAACCTCCTTTTTGTATCTTATTTAACAGATAGGTAGTGACATTTGGCTGTCTTCTGTATTTTTTTGCTACTTCGGTGAATGAAGGACCTATAGAAGGTTCGTCTGCTTTATGACAAGTAATACAAGTAGTTGAATTGACAATACTTTTACCAATAATGGCATCTGCAACAATCAAATGGCCCTTTGAAGCTTCGGCTTGATCTAAACCTGATATGTAATCAGCGGAAACATATAAAGAAGTAATATTTTTAATGGCTTTTTTGTCGTCCGCATCATTTATTGATACTGAATAATCAACGGGTTTTTTGGGGAAATAAAAAGTTTTATTACTGATAATGTCTATGCTCACTTCTGGCGCAATATTACCAGCATATACAGATACTAATCCACTTTTTGCAATCAAGTTACTTGGGTCGCTTACTTTCACATGCACGTCGTAATCGCCTATCTCCTTAAATGTATAAGCAAGTTCAGGCACCATGGTATTTATCGTCTGACCATTGCCTAGGTCCCAAGTATAAGTTAGCTTATCATTTTCAGGGTCACTCGCTGATACTGAAAATTTAGCTGAGAAAGGAATGGCTCCTGAAGTTTTATCAACTTTAATATTTTTTACTACTGGCGATCTGTTCCCTGCATTATAATCTATTCTTGAAAGGGCAGCATCTATGTTTTTTGAAAACCAGCCATTACCATATTCCAGTGCGTAAAATCTACCATCTGGGCCAATTTCAAGGTCAATCAGAGCATTAAATTTGTTGGATCCCATGAATGGTTCCATTTTATCAAAATCACCATTTGGAAGCATTGTAACTGCTTTTATCCATCCTCTAATCCATTCATAAGCAAAAAATTTGCCATCATAATAAGAAGGATATCTGGTGGCTTCCGGATAAAGGTCGCTGTAATAAACAGGTCCTGCCATGGCATTTCGGCCTCCGGTACCTACAGATGGAAAATCTGGAGAGGTTTCATAAGGGTACCAAATAAAGGCTGGTTGTGCCGGAGGTAACTGAGTAATCCCTGTGTTATTTCTGGAATTATTAACAGGTTTTTTTGGGTCAAATGTGATTCCAGTTTCACCGGAATCAAAATTATACTCAGAGTAGGCATAATTATTTCCAACAAAATATGGCCATCCAAAATTACCCGCTTTTCTTGCCTGGTTCATTTCATCATAGCCTCTTGGACCTCTTGTTTTTAGACTATCTACATTGGAGTCTGGACCAACCTCTCCCCAATATAAATATCCATTTTTTTGATCTATCGAAATTCTGTAAGGATTTCTATTACCCTGAACATAAATTTCAGGTCTAGTTTTTGGGGTACCTACAGCATATAAATTACCTTCTGGAATATCATAAGAGCCGTCAGCATTTACCTTAATTCTTAATATTTTACCTCTTAAATCATTACTATTTCCCGAACTTCTTCTTGCATCGTATTGTTCAAAACCTGGTCTGTCATCTAATGGAGCAAAACCACGTAAAACTAATCCACCTTTAGGTTGATTAAATGGTGTAGCATTATCACCTGTAGATAAATACAATAAACCGTTTTTATCAAAGGCAATAGAACCACCCGTATGACAACAAATATTACGTTGAGAATTCACCTCTAAAATGATTTTTTCAGAGCTCAAATCCCATTGGTCATTTTTGAAAGTAAATCTGGAAAGTCTATTTACCGCCTTATCTCCTGAAGGAGCATAATATACATATACAAAACCATTGGTGGCAAAATTAGGATCTTTCTGAATACCCATTAATCCTTCCTCAGCATTTACACCCGGTGTTTCTGTTTTCCAATAAACATCTAATTTTACTATTTCCTTAGCCTCATCACTTCCATTCTTATACAATAAAATTTCACCCCTTCTTTGAGCAATAAGGATGTCAAAATTAGGAAGAATAGTCATTTCAGTGGGTTCAGTGAATCCGCCTTGAACTAAGTTTTTCTTTTCAAATCTATTTTCTTCAGGGACTCTTTTTGTTTTTGCCTTGCTATAATCTAAAGTTTTATTTTCACCCATAGCATATTGAATGCCTGCAAGTATATGTTTTAAAAATAAATCTTCCGAGTAGGACTCTTTAGTATGTCCACCAGCGGTGTAAAAAGCCCTTCCACCATCAAATTCATGATACCAGGCAAGGGGATGTTTTCCCATTTTATAACCACCTAAATAGCTTGATTCATCGAGGTTCATCAAAACATTTACATTAGGGTTCATTTTTTTATAGCTATACCACTCATCGGTTCTTTCCCATGTTTCAGGAAGGAATTTTGTCGATGCATGAGCTTTATCAGCTATATTAATTTTACCTTTCTGTACATTTGGATGAGGGTCATTTATACCTGGATGGTCTAAAAATTGACCGCCAGCGAGGCGATTATACCAACCCCACTCATATTCTGTATCGGCAGCTGCGTGTATCCCTACATAACCGCCACCTGCCTGAATATATCTCTCAAAATCAGCTTCCTGATAATGGTTTAAGACATCTCCGGTAGTGCTTAACCAAATTACAGCAGCATATTTTGATAAGTTTTCTTCGGAAATTAAAGTTGCATCATTCGTGACATCAACGGTAAATCCATTTGCCAATCCCAATTTTTTAACAGCAGCAATTCCATCTGGGATAGATTCGTGCACAAACCCAGCGGTCTTATAAAAAACCAATACTTTGGGTGACTCATTGTTAAAAAAAAAGGATAATTGACCAAAAAGTAGCATACTTAATACTACGAATGGTATTTTGAGAAGGTAAAATAGGTTCATCATCTGAAAATTCAATATTTTATAGGGTTAACGCGTGTAATTTAAGGATATTTCAATAATATCGTTTAAAAAGTCTTAATGATTTTATTTTATAAACATTATTTGAAAAGTCAAAAGTGTGAATGAAACTTAAAAATTTATTAAATTCGCCGACCAATAATTTAGTTTTAAAAAATGATAAATAAGGAAAAGGCCATTATTTTGACGTTGGATGTTTATGATAAGCTGGATGCCAAAACAGCCCATGGGCTAATCCGTGGAACCCAACGATTTGAAATTCTGGCTGTGGTGGATAGTAAAAATTATGGTTTCGATGCCGGCGAAAAATTAGATGGTACCCATCGACATATCCCCATTATCGAGTCTGTTAAAGAAGCTATCCAATTATTTCCAGAGGCAACTGTGGCCATCATTGGAATAGCTACTCACGGCGGTGTTATTCCTAAAGACTTAGAGGTTATCCTGCTGGAATGTTTAGAAAATAGATTATCCTTAGTGAATGGTTTACATGAGTTTTTATCTGATAAACCACATTTTATTGAATTGGCAATGCAAAATAAGGCTTATTTAAAAGATATTAGAAAACCTAAAACAAAAGATAATCTTCATTTTTGGACTGGACGAATCCAACAGGTAAAATGTCCTGTAATTGCTGTTATTGGAACCGATTGCGCTGTTGGGAAAAGAACCTCAGCACGATTTTTTACTGAATTGCTGAATAAAAATAATAAAAAGGCAGAAATGATTTATACCGGTCAAACTGGTTGGCTGCAAGGGGGAGAATATGGATTTATTTTTGATTCTACCTTAAATGATTTTGTTTCCGGTGAATTGGAAAATGCTATTGTTGAATGTTATTTAAAGGAAAATCCTGATTTTATTTTCCTGGAAGGACAATCTTCCTTACGAAATCCAAGCGGGCCATGTGGTTCTGAATTTTTTGTTTCTGGAAAGGCAAAATATGCCGTTTTAGTCCATCCCCCAAAAAGAGTTTATTACGATGATGATGCTCATTGGGGAGAAATTCCCTCGGTTGCATCAGAAATAGCTTTGATTAATGCTTATGGGGCAGAGGTAATTGCTTTAGTATTAAACACGCAAGGTTGTTCGCCTAAGGAAGCAAAAGCTTTTCAGGAAGATTACTATGATAAACTAAAAATTCCTGTACTTTTACCCATTGAGGAGGGAGTTAACGCTATCTTGCCTGCTTTTTTAGCTCTTTAATTTAATATAAATGTCTTTTTGGTTAATAAAATCTGAACCGTTTGTTTTTAGCTTTTCCAATTTAATGGAAGATGGAATATCTATGTGGGATGGAGTTAGAAATTATGGTGCGAGGAACTTTCTCCGTGCCATGGAAATAGATGATATTCTTCTTTTTTATCATAGTAACGAAGGACTGGAAATTGTGGGTATTGCCAAAGTTTTACACACGGCTTACCCTGATCCTACGGCAGAAAAGGGAGATTGGTCCGCCATTGATATAGTTCCTGTTAAAAAATTAAATAGGGCAGTAAGTTTAAAAGAAATTAAACAACATCCTGAATTACAAGATATTGGGTTAATAAAACAAAGTCGTTTGAGTGTTATGCCTGTGACTGATGCTCAGTTTGACATTATTATGCAATTAGCCGAAACAAAACTACACTAATAATTCATACAACATTTTACTTTCATTCATAGATTGGAACTGCAAGCCGTTTTCATTCATCCTTTGCAATAAAAGATCATAATCTTCTTTACATTTCACTTGAATGCCAACTAAAGCGGGACCTAGCTCCCTATTATTTTTCTTGGTATATTCAAAGTGGGTGATATCATCATTAGGACCTAAAACATGGTTAAGAAATTCCCTCAAGGAGCCGGCCCGTTGTGGAAATCTAATAATAAAATAGTGCTTTAAGCCATTGTAAAGAAGGGCTCGTTCCCTAATTTCCTCTGTTCTGGTTATATCGTTATTGCTGCCACTTACAATACAAACAACGGTTTTTCCTTTGATTTCCTCTTTTATTTCATCCAGTGCGGCAATTGAAAGCGTACCTGCTGGTTCAACCACAAACCCTTCATCATTATATAATTGAAGTAAGGTATGACAAACTTTTCCTTCATCCACCAGCAGTACCCTGGACATTGTTTTTTTGACGATAGGAAAATTTATCTCTCCTACCTTTTTTACAGCAGCCCCATCCACAAAGCTGTCTATTTGATTAAGCGTTACTATTTTATCTTGCTTTATTGATTCAAACATTGCTGGTGCACCGGCAGGTTCGACACCTATTATCAATGTTTTTGGGCTTAACGCACTAAAAACAATACCACAGCCTGCTATTAATCCACCACCACCAATCGGTGCAATGAGATAATCGATTTGATGAGGGTACTGATTTAAAATTTCTAAGGCAACGGTACCTTGACCTTCAATTATTTTAATATCATTGAAAGGATGAATAAATGCTTTTCCTGTTTCGGTTGAATAAACCATAGCCTCTTGAAAGGCATCATCAAAAGTATCGCCCACCAGGACTATTTCCACCCAATCTTTTCCAAATTTTTTAACTTTAGTTACTTTTTGTTGTGGAGTAACCGAAGGCATGTATATTTTTCCTTTGACACCCAGTTTTTGGCAGGCAAAAGCAAAACCCTGTGCATGATTTCCGGCACTGGCGCAAACTACACCTTGATCCAGAATTTCTTTCGGGAGGCTTGACATTTTATTATACGCACCCCTTATCTTGTAGGATCTAACTACTTGAAGATCTTCACGTTTTAATAAAATATTACATTGATATTGTTCGGATAAATTAGCATTAAGCTGTAATGGGGTCAAATCAGCAATTCCTTCTAACCTTTTAGCAGCCTCATTTATTCCTTCAAGGGTATTTTGCGATGTTACAACCATAATAACTTGTTATAAAAAAAGAGGTATAGTCGAAAACCGAAAATACCTCTTTTTATTATTATTTGGATAAATTTATTCTTTTACTGCTTCCGGGCGAAGGCTTCTTACTGTTTTACCAGCTTGCCACATTTCGCTATCTCTCAACTCTTTTAGTTCAACCTCCAATTTAGCTCTATAATCAGGTAGGCTATTTGAATCTATAGATAATTGGGCTTCATTTCCAGAAGAAACACTTGCGTATAAGTCTTCAAAAACCGGTTTAACGGCATCACGAAATTTTTTCCACCAATCTAAAGCTCCTCTTTGAGCGGTGGTACTACAATTGGCATACATCCAATCCATACCATTTTCAGCTACTAAGGGCATCAATGATTGAGTTAATTCTTCTACAGTTTCATTGAAAGCTTCTGATGGGCTATGTCCATTACTTCGCAGCACTTCATATTGTGCAGCAAAAATACCTTGAATGCAACCCATTAAAGTCCCTCTTTCGCCGGTTAAATCACTGTAAACTTCCTTTTGAAAGGTAGTTTCAAAGAGATAACCTGAACCGATGCCAATACCAAGTGCCACTACTCTTTCAAAAGCTTTGCCTGTAGCGTCCTGAAAAATAGCGTAGCTGGAATTTAGTCCACGACCAGCTATAAACATTCGTCTTAATGAAGTTCCACTTCCCTTTGGGGCAACCAGAATTACATCTATATCAGCAGGAGGTATAATTCCAGTCCTCTCTTTGTAGGTAATACCAAATCCATGAGAAAAATAAAGAGCTTTTCCGGGGGTTAATTTGGCTTTTAACTGTGGCCATGCTGCAATTTGGGCAGCATCTGATAGAAGATATTGAATGATAGTTCCTCTTTCAGCTGCTTCGTCAATGGAAAACAAGGTTTCTCCTGGTACCCATCCATCAGCAATAGCTTTGTCCCATGTAGGAGATGGGTATCTTTGCCCAACGATTACATTAAAACCATTGTCTCTTAGGTTCAATGCTTGTCCAGGACCCTGAACTCCATATCCAATTATCGCAATAACTTCATCTTGAAGGATGTCCTGTGCTTTTTCTAAAGAGAATTCTTCTCGTGTTACCACGTTTTCTAAGGATCCCCCAAAATTTAATTGTGCCATTTTCTTCTACTTTTTTAGTACTCACAAATATAAACATACTTAAGGTATTTGTTTTTAATTTCTATGTCTGTTTATATTTCAATTTTAACTTTTTTACAAATTCTAAGAATCATTAAACCTATTTTACCAAAAGGTTGGACATGGAGAACCTTTTTTTCCTCCCCGCCTGGATGCTCCGCTATCCTTTATCCGATAACCTGCCGACAATTGAACCAAATAAAACCAATCTACTGCCGGCCCTCCTCTGGAATAGGGTGTGGCAGAAGGATTTGGATATAACGTAGGATTGCTTATGAAGGCATTTAAGGCTAAATTAGTTCCTCTTGGATTAGCTAATAAATCATTAAATACTACAGGCGCAGAAGAAACATCATCAATATAGTCACCAAAAACCCGGTTTCCAATGATTTCCGCCGTTAATGTTAATCTTTTTTTTATCATAACAGAAAGTCCCGCTCCAACAGGCAGACTAAAGAGGTAGGATTCATAATAATCGGGATAACCTGGAATGCCTTGTCCTTCAGTACCTAATTTCCGGAGGGGGATATTACCATAAGTTATATCTCTAAAATGTGGATCCGATAATTGTACCATGCCTCCGGCAGCAATAAATGGTGAAATTATTATTTTCTCATCAGCAAATGAAAAATTTACCAGCCTCCACTCTCCTAATATATAAGCTTGCTTTAAATCATTATTGAAATTTAACGCACGGGGATTTGGAACTCTTCTATTTAATTCGTCAGCTTTTAAATGGCTAAAGGATAATCCGATTCTATAACCAATATGTTTATTAAAATTATTTCTAAAAAATACACCAGCCGTGTAGCCCAAGTCTTTCGCGGAATATTCGCTTAATGAGCCCGATAAATCTCCAACGTAAATGGTGGTTCCTCCTGTCAGACCCAATTCTATATCTGTTCCTTGTCCCTTTAAAAAAAAAGGTAAAATAAATAAAAGCAGAAAAAAACATCTCATTTTCAGTAGATTTAATTTATGGGTAAACGCTGATTATCAAATAATTGATATATTTCAAGATTCAAATATAGGAGGATATATTTATTTTTTTAATCTAAAAGGAGGCTTAAGTTGTTTAGGTTGCTTTAGGTAAGTAAAAATTAATTATGTCAGCTAATAAAAGCGAGGGCGAAACCATTGAAAAGCCCAAATTTTCTAAAGAAAAATTACATAAAAACGGATTTATATTTCGTTATTTAATTCCCTACCGGTTTCAATTTATATTGGGTTTATTGGTATTAAGTGCTGGAAGTATCCTCTTTTTAGTTATTATGAAACTTCCTGGTGAAGTTTTTAATATACTCGATAAGAATCCTAATTATTCAATGAATTTAAATCAATTGTTTTTAACAATCCTTCTGTTATTAGCCTTTCAGAGTATTCTTTCTTACTTTAGAATTCGATTATTTGCTATTGTCAGCGAGAAAAGTATGGCGTCGTTGAGAAAAGATTTATTTAAAAACATGGTTTCCCTTCCTATTCCATGGATTGAAGACCAGCGGGTTGGTGAATTAACCAGCAGAATCACGAATGATGTAACGCAGATTCAAGGGGCATTAGCTACTACCGTTGCCGAATTTTTAAGACAAATTATTATTCTTGTAGGAGGAATTATCTTCATTATTTTTGCCATGCCCCGCCTTGCATTAATTATGTTGGGTACTTTCCCTTTAGTGGTCTTTGCCGCAATGTATTTTGGTAAACATATAAGAAAGTTTACTAAGGAAAGACAAGATGAACTGGCACAAACCAATGTTGTAGTAGAGGAAACCATGCAGAATATTCGTACCGTTAAGGCTTTTACAAATGAATGGTTCGAATTGGGACGGTACGCTTCGCACTTAAATAAAGTGGTTACTATGGCTTTAAAGGCAGCTACAATGAGAGGACTTTTTGCTTCTTTTATTGTATTTGTTATGTTTGGCGCCTTATTTTTTATCATGTGGCAAGCAGCTTTAATGGTGGAGAATGGCTCGATGGTTAAAGGTGATTTAGTCAATTTTATTATTTTTACTGGTATTATAGGTGGAGCTATTGCCAGCCTTGGAACTTTTTACACCGAATTAATTGCCGCGTTAGGTGCAGGAGAAAGAATTGTAGATATTCTTCAAATGCCTGGGGAGAGAAATATAGATTCTCCCAAGCCCATCAGTAAAAGGTTTCATGGAAAAATTGATTTTAATCAAGTGTTTTTTGCTTATCCTAGTCGTCCTGAAAAAATAGTATTAAAAGGCATAGATATTAGCGTCAGTCCCGGGGAAAGAATTGCATTAGTTGGTATGAGTGGTGCGGGAAAATCAACCTTAACTCAACTTCTCATGCAATTTTATAAGGCAGACAAAGGCGAAATTTTTATTGATGACTTTCCAATAAGTGAATATGATCTTTCCGATGTACGCGGCAATATGGCTATAGTGCCTCAAGATGTTATGTTATTTGGTGGTTCAATTAAAGATAACATCGCCTACGGAAATCCATCAGCTTCAGATTCTGATATTATGGAAGCCGCTAAAAAGGCAAATGCCCGGGAATTCATAGAAGGTTTTCCTTCAAAAATGGAAACGATTGTTGGAGAAAGGGGTGTAAAATTGTCCGGTGGCCAAAAACAAAGGGTAGCTATAGCCAGAGCTATTTTAAAGGATCCAGCTATTCTAATTTTGGATGAAGCCACATCATCGCTCGATGCAGAATCAGAAAGACTCGTTCAGGAAGCTTTACAAGTTTTAATGGTTGGTAGAACCTCTATTATTATAGCTCATCGTTTAGCTACTATAAAAGATGTAAACCAAATTTATGTTTTGGAAAACGGAATCATTGCTGAGAATGGAACACATCAGGAATTACTTCAAAACGAAAAAGGATTATATACCAGTTTGGCAAAACTCCAGTTTGAGTATTAATTCGATTCTTGCTGACGATCTATTTTCTCTGTCTTTTTTTGACTCTTTAGGGGGATGTAACGATATGGTCTTTCTTTTAAATCTAAAAGAAAAGAGTCTAAATGTTTACTCAAATCCTGAATGTCATTCACTAAGCCATCATCTTTTACTAATTTACCCAAACTGCCATTTCCTGCATTTACATTAGCTATTATACTATTTAGTCCTGAAAATGTGGTATCCGCAGATTTTAAAGTCAACTGTAGCCCTTCTAAGGTAGTATTTATAGATTCCATTGATTTTTTAGTATCGCCATCTTTTATTTGCTTTGAAATGTCAGAAACATTGGATAAAAGACTTGTAATCTCTTCATTATTAGTTTCTATATTTTTTAATATGGCGGATAGACTAGACATACTTTGATTTATGCTTTTTCCTGAAGCTCCCATGATACCATTCATCTGACGAGTTAGCAGTTCTAAATTATCAATCGTTTTCGAGAGATTTTCAATGCTTTTACCCATTTTACTTTCTGAATCACCGGAAGCCATTTGTTTACTTAAGGAATCCACTAAAACCGAAATGCCTTCCTGAAATACTTGAATATAGGTCTTTAAATCATCCTTATCGACCATAGAACCTAAGATGCCAAGATTTTTCCCACCAATCACAGATCCACTAGGCAAACAATCACCAGAACATCCTCCCGGAATATTTAAAATAATGGAAGCTCCACCCATGAATGTTTCTGTCAAAATATTGGCCATACTACCTTTCGGTAAAGCCATGTTTTCATCTAAATCAAGCGTTAATCTTATGAGTCCCTTATCCAAATCAGGAGTTACTTCGGAAACAAAACCCACCTGGTATCCTAAATATTTTACCGGTGTAGAAATGTTAATCCTGTTTACGTTACTATAATCAACATAATACAGGTTAGACTTTTTTAATAGATTTTTACCTATGATATATTTGTAGCCCCAGATAGATACTAATAGTGAGGTTATAACTAATAGGGCAATTCTAATCTCTTTTGACATTCTTTTTGTTTTTTCGGCAAATAATTGGTGCAAATATACAAATATCCTACTTCATAAACAGTAACATTAGGGGATACCCAATTCTTTTTTAGCCTGATGAAGACTTATTCGTTCTCCATTTTTATCTACAATTATAAAAGCATCTTTAAATCCTGCAGCAAACATTTTGTCTCTTGCTTTTAAAACCTCTTTTATTTGGCTAAATGTGAATGTTCTATATTTATATAGGCCATTTTCTTTTAATTGTTCGATGCTGAAAGGTGAATTTTTCCACAACGAATCTGTTTTAGAAATAGGATTTGGTGATGCGGCAATTTGAATCCAAAATTGGTAAACTGGTTCTTTAGGATTAGATGTTGGTTTATTGGTTACTTCCGCTACCGTCTCCGGAAGTTGTTCTATTTTCTTTTTGTATTCTGTGAATCCATTGAAAATACTTTCGGCAATTTTTTGCTTCCCATTATCCGTTTTCAGATAATTTTCTTCTTCTCGATTACTTAAAAATCCTATTTCTAATAATACACTAGGCATAGAAGTTGCCTTCAAAACGACAAAACCAGCTTGTTTTACTCCTCTACTTTTTCTATTTGCATGACTTGCATATTGATTTTCAACAAATTGACCAAATTGAATGCTTTGATCCAAATAGGCATTTTGGTACATAGAAAATAAAATATGACCTTCAGGAGAATTGGGATCGTAATCATAATTATTTTTGTAATTCTCCTCAAGTAAGATGGCTGCATTTTCTCGTTTAGCAACGTCTAAGTTATATTCTGCTGTGTGTAAACCCATTACATACGTTTCTGTGCCTTGCGTAATAGAAGATTTAGGCATAAAATTAGCATGTATGGATATAAATAAATCAGCATTTGCGTCATTGGCAATTTTTGCCCGTTGATATAAAGGGATAAAAATGTCTTTATCCCTGGTCATTATGACCTTTATTTGAGGATATTTCTCAGTTAATAAGTCTCTAAGCTTTTTTCCAACCGACAGCACCAAATCTTTTTCTAACGTAAAAACACCATGGGTTCCCGGGTCGAAACCACCATGACCCGGGTCAATAATTACCGTTTTTATACGATATGGGGGTTTGCCTTGTAACTTATCTTTAGTACCTTCGCCCTTGGACGAAAAATTATGAGCATTGATGGTGTACAAATAACGATGTTGCGTCGTTATAAATGGAGTTATGAAAAAAAATAACAGTAAATAATATCCCAGTGCTCGCATTTTTTCGTTGGAAAAGTAAATCATTTAAGTGTTTCGGGGAATTTGGTCTTTGACCAGTCAATTATAATGCAAAGTAAACAAAAATATTACTTTTATCTAACTGCCATATTAGGAATTTTGTTTTTCCTGATAGGAACAGCTCCATTGTTAAGTCAAAAAATAGCCTTAGATTCTTTCCCTGGCGAAGGTTCTTTGCAGGATACCACACTTATCCAAAGGCAATATGTGCGTTTTTCTAAAGATTCATTGAGCGCGCCTATTGATGCGTCCTGCAAAGATTCAATGATTTTGGATAACAAAAATAAAAAGCTCTATCTGTATGGTGAGGCAGTAGTAAATTATGAAAAAGTTGAATTGAAGTCAGGTTTTATTGAACTTGATTGGGATAATAATATCATTTTAGCAAAAGGTACAGGAACCAAAGAAAGTAATCCAACCTTCAAGGAAGGGGAGCAAGAAATATCAGCTTTTGAACTTCGTTACAATTTTAAAACCCAAAAGGGTAAAGTTTTTCAAAGTACATCTCAACAAAATGATATTGTAATTCACTCAGAGCAAGCGAAATTTATCCGAACTGCAGGAGCAGATTCAACTCAAAACGATGTCCTTTACAGTACCAATTCCATTTTTACCACTTGTACTGCCGATCATCCGCATTTTGGCATCAGGAGTACTAAACAAAAAATAATTCCCAATAAGGTAATTATTGTAGGTCCTTCCCGACTAGAAATAATGGATATTCCAACACCCGTTTGGCTTCCTTTTGGATTTTTTCCTATTAATCCGCAAAGTAAATCTTCTACGGGTTTACTTTTTCCAAGAGATTATGAATATTCACCTCAGTGGGGATATGGATTAAGAGACATAGGATGGTTTTTCCCCATCAATGATTATTTAAATCTGGCGCTTAGGGGAAATATCTATTTTAGAGGTACCTGGGGGGTAAGTGCATCTTCTGATTACAGAAAAAGATATAAATATTCGGGTTCTCTGAATCTTGGCTTTGATTCCAGAAAAACTGAAAATCTTCAAACAGGTATATTTTCTCCCCAAAATTCAGTGCAAATAAGATGGTCACACAGACAAGAGAGTGGTGCTCATCCAACGAATCGATTTGGAGGTAGTGTGAATATTCAAACCAATGGATTTCAAAATAGGGTTTTCAACGATGCTGCATCTGTTTTGCAGACGCAGTTAAATTCTAATATGTCATTTGATAAAAACTATACAGATAAACCTTATAACTGGTCTGTTTCATTTAATCACTCTCAGAATCTTTTAAACAAGGAAATAACTATTAATTTTCCTGATTTCAGATTTCAGACCCAATCTATTAACCCTTTTAAAAGGAAAATTGCATCAGGTGCTGAAAAATGGTACGAAGCTATCGTTATGAGGTATCGAAATGAGGTTAGAAATAGTTTTGCCGCTACAGATACCACGTTGTTTTCCACAAAAACCCTAAGTGATGCCAAATTTGGTGTAAACCAGGCAGTTGAGGCAAGTACCTCATTTAAAATTTTACGTTTTTTTAATCTTAATCCATCAGCTAATTATCGGGAAGTTTGGCAAATGCAGCAACTAAGGAAAGATTTTGATCCAACACCTACTATAAGAAGAGATACGATTTATAATGAGGCCAAAACTTTATTTCAAGTTATTTCAGATACTACTCAATATGGTCGTGTAAATACAGATACGATACCAGGATTTGCTTCTTATCGTACATTTGATATGGGATTTGGTCTCAATACAAGACTTTTTAGCACATTGCAATTTAAAAGTGGTTTTTTACGAGGTCTGAGACACGAAGTTAGACCAACGATATCCTTTAATTATTCTCCCGACTATATTAAGCCTTTTTACGACACCATAAATACGGATACACGTTATGCCGACAGATATCAGGTATATACTCCGTTTGAACAATCTATTTACGGTTCGCCACCTCAATCGGGTAAGCAAATGGCTATTGGATACTCCTTAAATAATATTTTACTAGCCAAAATTGCACCTAAAAAGGATTCCACGCTTAAAACGGTGAATCTTATTGATAATCTGGTGATTACTGGGAATTATAATTTTGCCGCAGATTCCCTTCGTTGGAGTCCTGTATTTGTTAGTACCACAGCACGTTTTTTCAAGGGTGCTACCACGGCATCTTTTTCCATGATTTATGATCCTTACATGAAAAATGCCAGGAATGAGAGAATTAATACCTTTTGGTGGAAAGAAACGGGCAGACCTTTACGTTTAGACCAGGCTAATTTGCGTATTTCTACTAATCTGACGGTAGCAAAAATACGCGCTCTTTTTCAGGGGAAACCGGAGAAGGTAGTCACAGATGTCAGAAATTCAAGGCCAGATCAAAATAGCCCTTCACTTATTGCGAATCAAACGAATAGAAGTAATAAATTACCAGTTGATAATGCTACGGAAGAAGATTTTTTAAGTTTATTTGAAAATTTTTCTATCTCCCATAATATTGATTTTACCTGGAGAGAAGAAAATGGGGCCATTCGATTTTTAGTGGAGACCAATTCTATAAATTGTAGAGGAGACATAAAATTAACTCCTAATTGGGCGATAAGTGTGGGTAATTTTGGTTATGATTTTGTTCGCGAAGGTTTGTCTTACCCATCCTTTGGATTTATACGAGAATTACATTGTTGGGATATGTCTTTTAACTGGCAACCACAAAGAGGTACCTATAGCTTTATGCTAAGGGTTAAACCAGGTACGCTCGATTTCATAAAAATACCTTACCAGCGAAATAACGGAGATACGCTTAGAGCCTTTTAGTCAATTAATTTATATGGATATGTTTTTTGTAAAATACTAGATTTAGATCCATTTCCAGAGATGTAAAGTAGCATTTTTGCGCGCGTCATAGCAACATATAAAAGCGCTTTATCTCTTTTTTCTGCTTCTTTTTTTTCTTCATCTGATGGATAGGGACGAGGTTTCAAAAAAGTATTAGCATTTAATCCAACTAAAAAGATAACTTTAAATTCAAGACCTTTGAGACTATGGAAGGTGGAGGTACTCAAATGTTCGGGTACATTTAGCTCATTGTTCTTCTCAATCTTTCTAATTTTATAACCACCATTATGAAAGTGACTATGAAATTCTTGAATATCTCCATTTCTTTTGGCTGCAATGCAAATATCTTCAGGTAAGTATAATCCAGTATTTATCAATTCCTTTATTTTATTTTCTACAAATTGTATTTCAGCTGTTAAGTTATTAAAGTGAATGTAACTGGGTTCAGGACCATAACTTAAAGAGGTATAACCTTGTATTTTCTCAATGGAGTTACTAAAATCAGAAAAAGTTTCTTCGCCGAGCGCTTTTACAGCATCCTTCCTGATTTCCTCCGTTGTCCTATAATTTCTCAATAATCTTCTTGATTTTTTTCCTCTGGTTTCAATTCTAAGCGCTAAAAAATTTATATTTCTGTCATATACTTTTTGCAATGGATCTCCAACCATAAATAAATCATTTATACCTGGTTTAACAATACTTCTTAAAAAACGAACTTCAATATTTGATAAATCTTGTAATTCATCCAGAATAATATGTGCATAAGGTTTAGTTGATTTGTCTTTGTAATGGGTAATTAACTCATAAAAAAGTTCATCTCCCTCGAGTTTAAAGGTTTTTTTCTTCTCTTGTCTGTATTCTAAATGCTTATGCCAAAATAGCTCTTTCATTTCTTTTGAAATTCTGGTCTCTCTTCCAGTTCTTTGTGTTACAAGATAATCGGCCAAGGATTCTATTTGATGGAAAAGGATCACTTTTTGATATTCATCTTCAGCAAATTCTGGAGTAATTTGGGTGCCTTTCAATATTTTCTCCCAAATTTTCAGTTGTCTTAATTTTTTATTATTAGAGCTGTTTTCTTCTTTTTTTTTGAAACCCTCCTCGATTTGATTTTTTAGGTGATTTATTTTTGAAGCCAGATGGTGAGCAACATAGTGAATGGTCATAATATCGTAAATACCTTTATTACTTAAATTTAATTGATTTACTTGTGCGCTTAAATTACTAGCCAGTGCATTAGTGTAGGTGCAAAAAAGCAACCTTTTCCCCTCTGGAAGTCCATTCTTTATTAGGTAAGAGAATCTGTGTAAAGCGGCCACTGTTTTTCCTGTTCCGGCCCCTCCGGTAATTTTAACAGGTCCATTAAAATTAGCTTCCACCAATTTTGTTTGTTCAGGGTGAAGGAAAAACTGCCAGTTATTTTCACCAAGTAGAAATTGAATGAGTAGAGGATCCTCTGTATTTTGGATAAAATTTTGTTTGTTATTAGGAGATTGTAATTGAATTTCTGTATCCTCAGAGATTGATTTACCCTCCTTTACTTGTTCTAATAACTCTCTTTTGTCAAAACCATTGAAAATGAGACTTATTTTTTCATAAGCCTCATCGGGTAGATTGTTCTTAACTTCCAAAAGCTTGTCCAGACTTATTATTTGAATCACTTTTTCTACTTCTGATTCAGGCACACCTAAATTTAATAAGTCATCAATAGTTAAATTGTATGGATGATGAAAAGGAATTATTTTATACGATGAAGGTTCAGTGGTTGGTTCATTTATCTCAATGGGTTCATAAAGTTGCATGCTATGAATGAAGGCATTCCAAATCAATTTTTTATTCTTCGCCCAGGCATGTGCATCGTCATGTTTGTCTACCCATAGCATAAAATAATTATTGCCAGTAGGAGGAAACCCAACGATGGCTCTATAATTATCATCTATTCTGACAGTCCTTAAATTTTTATCCTTGAATGTATTGATTTTTTCAAAATCTATGGCATGGCTTTTAGGATTTTCCTTGAACTTTGGAAAAAATGCGGTAACTTTCTTCCTGATTTCAATGGGTAGTTTTTCTGTAGCTCTATGAAAATCTCTTCCCACATAAATGATTGGATTCATCTTTTTTGCTTTAAATTAATATGATTTTATTTGATTGGTATTAAAAATTAGGAGAAATAATAGGGGAATTAGGGGAAAACCTATTTTATCGTTTTATTTTCTACCTTTGCATTGGAAATTGCCCTGTCGCGGCTCTTAACTGAGATGAGGAAAGTCCGGACAACGCAGTGCGCCACACCATCTAACGGATGGGCATGTTTTAACATGACAGATAGGGTCGCAGAAAATAACCGCCGGCTTGCCGGTAAGGGTGAAAACGGGAGGTAAGAGCTCCCGCATCGGTTGGGTAACCAGTCAGTGGGATAAACCTTGTGGGTTGAAATGCCATGTATATCCTGGGTTCCTTCGGGAGGTGGAGTTGCACGCTCTACTGGAAACGGTCAGGAGGGGTAGGCAGATTGAGCTTTGGTGTGAACCTAAGCCTAGATAAATGACAGGGAACCTTTCGGGGTTACAGAATCCGGCTTATAGATTTCCATTTTTAAAGAGGCTGTCTGAAAAGATAGCCTCTTTTTACTACTTTACATATTGGCATAAAATAATTTTTCCAATATTTAAGTTTTGATAAGTTCTGGTGATTTTCTAGGATTATGCCCGATGGACCAATATATATTATAATAGGTTTTATAGGGGTAATTTTCGTATAACACTCGCTTCTGAATCACGGATTTTAAGGATTACTGGATTTCACGGATGATAGTAGGGGCGAATGGCATTCGCCCTCCCATGATACAGGTGTATTTCCCTATTGTCGAAATGTCATCATGTAGAGACGTGATGCTTCGCGTCTTCTCCCCAAAAGGTTTCAATATAAATATACCTCCTAACGCTTGGATTTGAATCACGGATTTTAAGGATTACTGGATTTCACAGATGATATTCATTCCATTATTGTTTTAAACGTAATGGTCATTTGTAGATTTCATACCTG
>BJGN01000034.1 GCA_014190515.1 Bacteroidota bacterium | reverse complement strand
GGTCAATAGAGATAATTTCCTTTGCATGTTCATTCAGATAATTAATTAACAGGGCGTTGATGCCCTCCAGAGGTCTGTTTAATCCAGAACCAAATAAAGCATCGATAACCACGCTATTTGAAACCAATGTGGGAAAGTCTTTAGATTCATTCAACCAATGGATTTCCCTTGTCGAAAAATCCTTCCATCTCAGGAGATTACATTGAAAGTCCGCCGTTCCCATGTTTTCCGGGGAAAGAACATAAATATCAACCCTGGCGCCAGCCTGTAGAAGTATTCTGCCCAGTGCCAATCCATCGCCCCCGTTATTACCTTTCCCACAAAAAATCTGAAAAGATCTTGAAGTTAAATCCTTCATTTCCAACCAATGAAAGCAAGCTAATGCAGCACGCTCCATTAAATCTATTGATTTTATAGGTTCATGCTCGATAGTAAATGCGTCCCAGGCGCGAATTTGACTGGCATTCAAGATCATAATTTATAATATTACGGAAAATTAGGTAAAATTTAAATAGGTCTTATCATTTAAATGCAAATACCTAAAGTAATAATCCGATTTTAATCCATATATTTAACATGAGATAAGATCCTATTAAAATACATTTACAAACCTATCCCTATGTTCTTTACTGGTATGCACCGCGGGCTACTTATTCGGCTTTGTCCCATTTTATTTTTTCCATTGATACTTCATGCCCAATCCTATGAATCATTGGACAAACTTTCCTTATTTAAAAATCCTTCAGCAAACTGGCAGGAAGCAGGTGAGGTTACTGGTACTCCAAATGAAAAATCACTCATTTCCAAACAAGGAAAGGGTGTCTTGGTTTGTGAATTAAAGAATGGTTCTTTCAAGGCAAGCGATAACCTAATTACCCTAATGGAACATGGCGATCTTGATGTATCGCTGGAGGTTATGATTCCAAAAGGATCTAATTCAGGTATTTATCTGCAAGGCAGGTATGAGGTTCAGGTATTTGATAGTTGGGGAAAAAATACACCATCATTTGACGATGCAGGAGGGATTTATCAACGATGGGATGAAAAAAGGGGCAAAAACAATGAAGGTTTTGAAGGTCATGCCCCCCGTTTTAATGCCGTAAAAGCTCCCGGATTATGGAATCGTGTTGAAATAAATTTTCAAGCACCAAAATTTAATACCAGCGGGCAAAAGATATCGAATGCCAAAATGCTAAAAGTAACCTGGAACGGGATAGTCATTCATCAAAATGTAGAACTGTTCGGTCCAACCAGAGCAGCGGCTTTTCAAGATGAAAAATCGATGGGGCCCCTCATGTTTCAAGGTGATCATGGTCCCATTGCCTTCAGAAATATCAGAATAACAAAATTAGGGAATGCCAGTGTAAAGATTGTCCCACCCGTTCAGTATAAAATATATGAAAATGCTTTCACGCGTGAAAAGAAAGGAGATATACAAACAGTTCCAAAAGAAAAAGATTTAAGTACCTTAACGCCTGTCAAGGTTGGAGAAACGGAACTAATAGACGTTTCAGTCTCAAGAAGAGGAACCCAGTATTACGTTATCACAGGTGCTTTTGAAGTATCAAAAGCCAACGTTTATTTGTTCAAAGGAAATTATCATGGATATGCCAACGTATTGATTGACGATGAACTAGTACTATCCGATGTCGATGTTCCCTGGTATGGAATGAGTTTTAATGAGGAAGTTCTTGGAAAAAAAAGGCTGGACGCTGGAAAACATACCTTTCGGATTGGATATACCCACAGGGATTGGGAGAGAAGTGTCCGTGCTTTCGGATTATCTGTTAAAGCGGAGGGAGAAAGTGAAGGCTGGCAAACACTGCATGATAAAAAATCGGAGATGGAGTTTTCTAAAACTGTGATGAACGAAGTTTACCTTTCTAACCAACCTGTTTTTCAACGTTCTTTCGTCGTCTTTGACGGCTCAAAAAGGACACATGCTATCAACGTAGGTTTTCCACAGGCCGTCCACTACAGTTATGACACTAAAGCAGGTGCGATATTAAATGTATGGCGAGGCCGCTTTTTAAATACCACTGAAATGTGGCATGACCGTGGTACCGAACAAACCGCTGAACCCCTTGGAATGTCTCAACAAATGACCGGCCTCTTTCCATTTATAGATAAAATGAGTCAACAGCTGGTTTCACCTTCCGCTTTCCGATATGAAGGGATGCAATTTACTGAAGTAGATGGGCAAAAAACACCCCAATATGTTTTGAAAATGGGAGATATAACCCTAAAAGATTGGCTACAACCCTCCGCAAACGGTCAAGGGCTCACCCGATTTATTTCATTTTCCACCTTACCCACTGACAAACATTTTCTGCTGGCGAACTCAAAAAAAGGAATAAAAAAAGTATCGGACGGATTATTTTCCGTGGATGATGCCGCTTATTTTATAAAAGTCAACGCCCCCAATGTTCCCGTTATCATTGAAAAGGATGGGCAGCAATGGTTGATTTCAGATATTAAAAATACCACTTTCACCTATCAGATTGTATTTTAAAAAACGAATGACAATGAAAAATATATTTCTTATAGCTTGTTTATCCATATTAACTATTCAAGCCCTTGAAGCTCAAAAAGCGCTGGCTGAAGCAGAATATTATCCTTTAAGAACTTTACCAATCCCTCATAATATAGAGTTGGAGGTTGGCGGAATGGCCACCATTCCCGATGGAAGACTAGCAGTAAGTACCCGTCGTGGAGAAATATGGATGGTTGAAAATCCGTATTCTGCCACGCCATTTTACAAACTCTTTGCCAGTGGTATGCACGAAGTGCTCGGCTTAAACTTCCATAAGGGCTCCTTGTATGCCGTTCAGCGGGGTGAATTAACCAAATTAACCGACCAAAACGGAGATGGTTCCGCCGATCATTATCAAAACATAGCTAATTGGGAATTAGAAGGAAATTATCATGAATATTCCTACGGCCCCGTTTTTGATGCTCAGGACAATATGTATCTCACCTTCAATGTAGCCTGGGTGGGTTTCGGCGAAGCCAAATTATCAAAATGGAGAGGCTGGATGGTAAAAGTTTCTCCTGACGGAACCTTATCTCCCGTTGCTTCTGGCTTAAGATCTCCGGCTGGTGTTATGATGAATAGCGCAGGTGATATTTTTTATACTGAAAATCAAGGGGATTGGGTAGGTTCAGGTAGAATTACCCATTTGGAAAAAGGTGATTTTGCTGGTCACGCAAGTAGTTTGGTTTGGTCAAATGAGCCCGGTTCACCCATGACCACCCAAATTTCAGATGTGCCCGATAACAGTGAGCCTATGTACAAAGCAGCTGAAAAAGTAAAAAATCTGAAACTGCCCGCGGTTTGGTATCCTCACACCTTGATGGGCATCTCCACCGCTGATATGATTGAGGATGTTAATGGAAATATGGGTCCCTTTTTCAAAGGCCAATACTTTGTCTCTGACCAGGGACATTCAAAGGTGATGCGCATGATGCTGGAAAAAGTAAATGGTCAATATCAAGGCATTTGTTTCCCTTTCCGTGAGGGCTGGCAATCTGGTTTACTTCGATTATCCTGGGGAAATGACGGCTCCATGTTTGGTGGAATGACCTCTAGAGGATGGGGTTCTACCGGTAAAGATTTATTTGGCCTGCAAAGGATGTTATGGAGTGGAGAAACGCCTTTCGAAATGGCTGAAGTACACGCTATGTCCGATGGATTTGAAATCACTTTTACTAAACCTGTTGATGTTTCTACCGCAGTTCAAGCAGGGAATTATGATATCAATAGCTTTAATTACCAATATCATCACTTTTATGGTAGCCCTGTTATTGAAAATAAATCCCACGCAATCAAAGCCATTCTGATTTCTGATGATCATAGAAAAGTGCGTTTAGTACTCGATGAAGCCAGGCGGTTCTATATTCATGAAATTAAACCAAAAGGAGTAAAAGCCGCAAATGGAGAGTTACTTTTACACGACGTGGGCTATTACACCCTAAATAATATTCCAGCAGGAATGACGGCAGATTTGTCTAAAAATAAAATGGCAGTAGTCGCTCCCCCTCCTGCTGAAAGTCACCAACATGCTGTCCCAATGGAGACAACTGCGGAACCCGCAACAAAGAAAAACAGTAAAAACAGTAATAAACACCTGACAACCATGCCTTCCGATTGGGCAGCCCCCGATAAAACTCTGGTTATAGGTACTGTTCCAGGTATGAAATATGATGTAACAGAACTAGAGGTTAAGGCAGGAACTAAGGTGAAACTCACTTTCAATAACTTAGATGACGATATGACCCATAATCTGGTCATCGTTGAGCCTGGTACCGCTGACGAAGTTGGCCTGTCTGCTTTCTCCCTGGGTGTGAAAGCTTCTCAGATGAGTTATGTACCTAACAGCAATAAAGTACTTTTTCATACTACCCTACTACAACCAGAAGCATCACAGACCATTTACTTTGTAGCACCTTCTAAACCAGGCGAATATTCTTTTGTATGCACCTATCCAGGTCATCATACATTGATGAGAGGAATATTAAAGGTGGTGAAATAATGATTTTTCATCTAACATTTAGTAATTGATTGCCATCCATTTAATGCATCAGTTAAAATAATACAGGAAAAGAGGCTGTCTAAAAAGATAGCCTCTTTTTTTTGCTACTTTATACGTTGGCCTAATAGGTCTTTGTGATGGCAAAAGATACAAAATGGATGATTTCACACGATAGGTTTTATAGTTGAAATTTACCATTAACACTCGGTTCTGAATCACGGATTTTAGGGATTATAGGATTTCACAGATTATAGCTTACGTCTTCTGTTTGGAGGCATAGTTTCGACATCTTTACTAAGATTTTAATGCATCCAGTCTTTTTAGATAGCCTCTTTTTATCAAATATCCAACTAAAATAATCGCAATATTTGCCCTGAAACTTTTGTTAATTATAATTATTTTTTATTTTCGCAGTGATTTTGATATTACCCCTTTTTAAATTTTATTGACCTCATTATGTTAACGCTTAATGAGTTAATTATTTTTAATTAACCAATAAATTTTAAGAATGTACTGTTTCGATCACAAAAGAAACCATTGGGTAAAATTATTTTTACTTTTTACTTTTTTTAGTTTCCATCTGACCTTTTTGAATGGTCAGGTACAATCTTCCAAAGAGACTAATTCTCTTTCAAATAGCAATAGGAACAGATTTTCAATGGATGAACTAAAAGTCCGTTGGAAAAAACTAGCCTTAGAGACCTGTGTTACCGTCTGTTCAACGTCTCCATCAATAAGTTCCATTATAACTACCGTAACAATCTCGGCATCTACAGCAAGCTTTAGTGGAAATATTCTTTCTGATGGTGGCTCTCCAGTTCTTGCAAAAGGAATCATCTGGAGCACAAGCCCAAATCCAACGATTGCCCTAAGTACTAAGACAAATGATGGCCCAGGCGTCGGACCATTTACCAGCAATATCACGGGATTAAACGCAGGAACAACTTATTACGTTAGATTTTACGTTTCAAACAGTTCGGGCTCAACTTATGGAACAGAAATTAATTTTACAACTGGTACTGGCTCTGTTGCAACCGTAGGAAGTACGGTAAGTATTGGCTCAATTACAGCAACCTCAGCAACAAGCGGGGGAAATATTTCTTCTGACGGAGGTTACCCAGGTACTGTGCGTGGAGTCGTTTGGGCTACATCAACGAACCCAACGGTTCCCTCAGCTTTCAGCACCTCCGATGGCACTGGAACGGGTGCATTTACCAGTAATATAACAGGGTTATCTGCCACCACGCTATATTACGTTCGTTCCTACGCTACTAACCCAGCTGGAACAACTTATGGTTCAGAAATATCTTTTACTACATTGGTCGGCTCATCACCAAGTATTTCCTCTACATCAGCAATCGGTTCAATAACAACTACTTCCGCTTCCAGCGGTGGGAACATCTCTTCCGATGGAGGATATGCTATAACAGCCAGAGGCGTAGTTTGGGGAACTTCGCCAAGTCCAACAGTTCCCTCAGCCTCAAGTACCACTAACGGTACAGGAACGGGTTCTTTTACCAGTAATATAACAGGTTTGAGTGTAGGAACCCTTTATTATGTCCGTTCTTACGCAACAAATTCAGCAGGAACAAGTTATGGAACCGAAATTAGTTTTACAACATCAGCCGGATCTTTAGCCACCATGTCGGCAACAGTATCTGCAACATCAATCACCCCCTCTACAGCAACAAGTGGAGGAAATATTACAGCAGATGGGGGTAGTCCTATCACAGCAAGAGGCGTAGTTTGGGCTACAACAACCAATCCCACTATTTCACTATCAACAAAAACGACAGATGGAACAGGCACAGGCGCTTTCACAAGTAATATTACCGGGCTAACTGCCGGAACGCTATATTACGTTCGTTCCTATGCCACTAATTCAGTAGGAACCAGTTATGGTACTCAAGTGAGTTTTACGACATTAACTATCTGCACTTGCGCCAGTACGGCTACTTGTCCAAGCGATGTAACTGACCGTGAGGGTAATAGATATGATGTTATCACCTTGGGTTCACAATGCTGGATGAAGCAAAACCTAAGGGTTACAACCCTTAACGATGGTACGGCCATACCAGTAGACGCAGGAGGAACGACTACTGGCAATGTTGGTTATACAGGATGGCTCAACACAACAACGAGTGCCATGACTGTTTATGGACACGACGCGAGTAATTTAACCACTTTCGGCTACCTATATAATCAATATGCCGTGAATGACCCCAAAGGCCTTTGTCCTTCAGGTTGGCGTGTGCCCACTGATACTGAATGGACTACCTTATCAACCTGTTTAGGAGGAGAATCTGTTGCCGGTGAGAAAATGAAAGTGACTGGTACAACCCTTTGGACGGTAAATTATGATGCTAATAATTGTTCAGATTTCAGTGGGTTACCCGGAGGCTTCAGAAGAAATGATGGATTATTTTATTTTAAAGGTGAAAATGCTTATTTCTGGTCTTCCACCTCAGCTAAAAACAGGGCCTTATCCGGCTACTCTAAAGAATTAAGAGCAAGTAACGACGCTAATAGTTATCAACAAAATGTAGGATTATCTGTCAGATGTATTAAAAATTAATACTTTCAGCTTTTTAGCTATTAAAATAATTTTTAAGGGTCAAAATAGTGCTTAATGCTTATTTTGACCCTTTTCTCTTCCTTAAATTGTTACTTTTTAGCTGTAAAACGCCTATCTTCAAAAACTCCGTTGATGGTATTGATAAATTTATTTATGCGATTATCCTATTTTTAGTATCCACTAAACCGACTATTGTAAATAAATTATATACTTTTATCTGATTACCTTTTGGTTGATATAACATTAACTTACGTAATGCCATACCCTACAGTTCGTGTATTTTAATATCTATTCGTTCTAACCTAATGACATGAAAAATATCCTAACAAAATCAGCTATTTTTTATTCCTTACTGATCTTTTGTTCGTCAGGTTCTATTGGCCATTATCAAAATGATCATAAACAACCCAATATTATTTTTTTCCTGGTGGATGATATGGGTTGGCAGGATACATCTGTTCCCTTTTGGACTGAAAAAACGCCATTTAATCTGCTTTACCAAACGCCGAATATGGAAAAAATGGCCGCAGAAGGGATGAAATTTACCCAGGCTTATGCGAGTAGTGTGTGCTCTCCTACCCGGGTTAGTCTTATGACGGGTATGAATGCGGCAAGACACCGGGTTACTAACTGGACATTGAAACGAAATATCTCAGAAGATCATGCCGATGATGTTTTGAAAATGCCCGTCTGGAATATGAACGGATTACAACCAGTAGATAGCATTGAAAATGCGGTTCATGCCACTACCCTAACTCAAATTCTAAAACAAAATGGCTATTTCAATATCCATTGCGGGAAAGCGCATTGGGGTGCTATGAATACTCCAGGTGCCAATCCCCTGAATCTGGGATTCGACCTGAATATTGCAGGGCATGCTGCAGGTGCTCCCGGGAGCTATCAAGGGGAAAAGAATTTTGGAAATAAAAATGGAGAAAAACAAACGCTACCCTGGGGTGTTCCCGGCTTGGGCAAATATCATGGTGACACCATAAATCTGACCGAAGTATTAACCCTGGAAGCTATTTCTGCCATCCAACAGGCTCAAAAACTTAATAAACCCTTTTTCCTGAATATGTCGCATTATGCCGTGCATACGCCATTGGAAGCCGATACCAGGTTTTACAAAAAGTATAAAAATATGGGCTTGGAGGAACCCGAGGCACGCTTCGCCTCAATGGTTGAAGGTATGGATAAAAGCCTTGGTGATCTCATGACTTACCTAAAGAATAATGATTTAGACAAAAACACCCTTATTGTTTTTATGTCTGATAATGGTTCCTTAAGCGCAACTGCCCGTGGAGGCCAAAAACACACCCATAATTCACCATTAAAAAGTGGTAAAGGCTCGGCTTATGAAGGGGGCATCAGAGAACCCATGATGGTTAAATGGCCTGGAAAAGTTAAACCCGGCTCTGTTTGTAATCAACCCATTATCGCAGAAGATTTTTTTTCAACCCTCTTAGACCTGGCTGGCGTTAAAAAAATAAATACCGTTCAAATAATAGATGGCGTGAGCTTCACTCCTTATCTATTCCAAAAATCGAAGGTTCAAAAAGATAGAACGCTCGTCTGGCATTATCCGAACAAATGGGGACCAACCGGACCTGGTATTGGAACAACCAGTTCCATTCGCCTTGGTAACTGGAAGTTAATTTATTGGTATAAAGAAGGAAAGAAGGAACTTTACCGATTAGATGAAGATCTGAGTGAAAAAAATGACTTAGCTAATAAATACCCTGAAAAAGTGGATGAATTATCCGCTTTACTCGGGGAGTACCTTAGAAAAGTGGGTGCAGACAGACCCCTTTTTAAACAAACAAATCTAGCTGCTCCATGGCCTGATGAAATATAAAACATATCCGTTTAATCAATATCAATATGAACCATTACATGTATTATTTAACTATTCTGTTAGCTGTTTTTATGATTTTTGCAGGCATTATGCATTTCGTAAAGCCCCGTTTTTACAACCGGTTTATTCCAGATTTTATTCCAAAGTTATTTGCCAACTATCTGGCTGGCATTATTGAAGTTTTGCTGGGTATTGGACTTCTTATCCCCCAATATCAACAGATGGCGGGAAAAGGTATGTTCTATTTAATGTTATTTTTCTTACCCATTCATGTTTTAGATGTATTCAAAGAAAAACCGGCGATAGGAAGCAAGAAACTGGCTATCATTAGAATCCCCGTCCAATTTATTTTAATTTACTGGACCTGGTATTTAAGTAAATAGATAGAAAGGTTATGACTATTTTAATGAAAGTAATTTAAAAATGTCATAACCTTCTTAAGTACAAATAATTATATCAATTAATATGCTCTGAATCTAAATAACCATAAGCCTTATTCAGTTCAAAAACAGATTCAGCAGTAAAGTCATTGTTATGAATGAGCGCTAATTGACCTTCTAAAAGCTTCCTTTTGGTAGGTAATAATTGAATATTTCTTTCCCTGATTTTTTGGGCGGTACCACTACTGCTTTCACCATATAGGCTTAACGTTTCGATCACCTCCTCCATCTGAATAATGACAGCCATAATTTGGTTAGGGATCCATGAAGTTATAGGTGTTCCACCTGTAGCTTTAGCATACTTGGTATTTGACATGATATATTTTTGGACGAATTGCCAGTGACCATTTCTAAAATGATAAATTTCCTCCAAAATTCCGATAAGAAAACAAAGGGAGTCTACATCGTTTCTTTCTTTTAAAAGACCCAACAATCCCTTAGGATGAATTTTTTCCATTGTTTCAGAAAGATCTGAGAAAAAATTTTGAACGCAAACAGGTCTGTAAGTTCTCAGATCAAGTAAATATTTCGTTAAATCATTTTGAGGGTAATGAAAAATGACCCCCGAAAAAATGTCTTGCATTGGAATAATATCATCCTGGGCACCAGTTTGTCCTCTAAAAGCCATTGGTTCGTCCCAAACGCCTTCATAAATTACTCCAGGGCCGAAAATTTCCTCATTCCCTTTAACACCCATGATAAAAATCCTGAAATCGTTATAGTGTTGCCATCTTGAAGCCTTCCACATCTCCTTTCTTCGCTCATTCATTTTTTTCATGGTCAGCCAATTGGCTTCCAAAAAATCATGAACCGGTTTATTTTCATCTTTGACAACTTCTAAAGTGTGCATAACTGATCCTACCAAACTTGGGGAAAACCTATTGATATCAACATGAAGCATAATAAATCCTACTTCATCAGATTGCCCGGAAAAACGGTTACACATGGTAATATTTTCCCAGTTCAGGTCCTTACTTTCATCCAATTTCCTGTAATTTCCCAAAGAATAGGCATAATGATAATCTAACCAGGGAAAAACGCCTAATTTTTCAGAGACATAACAAAAAGGTTGTGCAATATTTGCTGGTAGCACATTTCTTGCTTTTCCATAAGTACCATCCCGTCGGAATTGTTGAAAAGAAGGCTCCAACAGATATGCGGAAGTTAAAAATCCATACGAACGGAATAGAGCTTGAATGACAAAAAGATCCTCCTCCTTTTTAACTTCTTCAAGATGATTTTCAAGAGTTTCAATGGCTTTCAATATTTTACTTTCATGATGAAGCAATCCATACTCACCATTCGGCAAAACGACAGGCATATCATCCAATATTTTTTGTACATCGGCATAAGTGGAAGGTAGCGAAACGATTGGATCTTTTACGGGCAAAAAGCCGTGTTCAGCGCATACGTCAAAAAAGCCATCCTTATAATGGTTCTGAAGTTTCATACATTTGGTATTTGGTTATTTGGCAAAATAGAGCATCAATATAGCATAAACATCGTCTAAAAACAAATGATATATGGCTTTATTATAATAACGATTTGAGTAGTTCAGGTTATAAATCTTTCTTTAAGAATGTGGAATGAATGGTCATTATAAAAAAGATTTAATTTTATCACTACATTGTCATTAAATAGAACTGATAAATGTCACTTACTGAAAATAAAACCTATCGTATTTTAGGTGTCGATCCTGGAACGGTTAAAATGGGTTATGCCTTATTAGAAATTAATGGAAGTCAGATGAAAAGTGTGGACATTGGGGTTATTTTCCTGGATGCCCTCAGCGATCACCCCACGAGGCTTTTGAAAATTCTGGAAAGGTTACAGAGTATCATTATCACTTATAAACCAACTGTAATGGCCGTTGAAGCTCCATTTTATGCTAAAAATGTGCAATCTATGTTGAAATTGGGAAGAGCTCAGGGAGTTGCCATAGCAGTAGGAATGGATAAAGGATTAGAGATTTTCGAATATTCTCCAAGAAAGATAAAACAGTCGGTAACAGGCAATGGAAATGCTAGCAAAGAACAAGTTGCTTTTTTGTTGCAAAGTCAACTGAAAGTTGATCTGGCGGGTCAGCTCTTAGATGCCACTGATGCCTTAGCTGTCGCCGTGTGTCATTTTTATCAAAATGGAAAAATAAGCACATCCACAAAGAAGACGCCGGTAAAAAAGAGTAAAGCTACCTGGGAAAAATTTTTAGCTGACAATCCAGACAGGTTAAAATAAACGAATAAACTTTACATTTCATTTATAAATAATTTAATAGCATGGAAAATTCATTTAACAAAAAAGTAGCACTGGTAACCGGCGGAAGCTTTGGTATTGGCCGGGCCACCGCTTTGGCATTTGCCGCTCAAGGTGCCACAGTAGTGATTGCCGATTGGGAAGACGGTTCAGAAACCTTAGATTTAATAAAGAAAAATGGAGGAACAGGTATTTTTATACAATGCGATGTTTCGAAGGTTGAACAGGTAAACCATTTAATGGATACCATAGAAAAAAACTATGGAAGGCTTGATTTCGCCATAAATAATGCTGGCATTGAAGGTCATAGCAGTCCCATAGATTCTTGTACCTTAGAAAATTGGCACCATGTACTCAATGTGAATTTGACAGGTACTTTTTTATGCATGAAAGGTGAAATTCCAATAATGTTGAAACAAGGTGCAGGCGTTATTATCAATATTGCTTCTGTCGCCGGATTGGTTGGTTTCGAAGGTATACCTGCTTATGTTGCATCAAAACATGCCATCGTAGGATTAACTAAAAATGCGGCGTTGGACTACGCAACAAAAGGAATAAGAGTCAATGCCATTTGTCCAGGTGTGGTTAGAACGCCAATGATTGACAGATTTACAGGAAAGGATAAAGCTATCGAGGCACAGTTTGCTAAGGTACAACCTATTGGAAGATTAGGAGAACCCGAAGAAATCGCTGATGCGGTTCTATGGCTTTGTGGCAAAGGAGGATCTTTCGTTACTGGAGCGGCCATCCCTGTTGATGGGGGTTGGGTTGCCAAATAAACTTTATAATTTATCGTAAGCGGAACGAATGGAAGCAGCTATTGCTTCCATTTCTTCTGCCGAAAGATTTAGCCTTGAGTTACTAAAATTAATATCCCCCATATTGTTTAGTGGAACTAAATGTACATGTGCATGGGGTACTTCCAATCCGATGACACTCATTCCTATTCTAAGACATGGCAGCGTGTTGCGCAAGGCTGAAGCGACCTTTTTTGAAAATAACATAATACCAGATATTTCCTCGTCCGATAGATCAAAAAAATAATCTGTCTCTAATTTTGGAACAATTAAGGTATGTCCTTTCGCTAACGGCTTTACGTCAAGAAATGCCAGAAAATGCTCCGATTCAGCTACTTTCCATGCCGGAATTTCTCCATTTATAATACGTGAAAAAATACTTGGCATACCTGGGCTAGATTGAAATATTTTCAATAACAAACTCTAATTTGCCATTAGGTGTCTCTACGTGAGCTACATCTCCAATTTTCTTTCCCAATAAGCCTTTACCCATGGGCGAGCTAATCGAAATACGTTTAGCTTTAAGATCAGATTCTGATTCTGAAACTATTTGATAGGTGATTGTGGCATTATTAGCCTTATTCTTAATAGTTACCTTAGAAAGAACAGTAACTTTAGAAATATCTACATCACTGATTTCCATTACTCTTGCATTAGCAAGTTGCTTTTCTAAGTCGTTAATTCTTAGTTCCAGCATTCCTTGCGCCTCTTTTGCCGCATCATATTCTGCATTTTCAGATAAATCTCCTTTCTCACGAGCCTCGGCAATAGCTTTAGCAGCTTCCGATCTACCTCGCGATTTCATATCTTCTAATTCACTATTTAGTCGTTCAAAACCCTCTCGGGTCAGGTAATTGATACCAGACATAACATTAATTTTTTGAGCTTTTGGAATGATTAGGGTGATAGACTTTAAAAAACAAAAACGATATGAGAAAAGTCCCAAATCGTTTTTAATTATTATTGAAACAAATATAGAGGAAAATTCTTACATTTTCAAGAATAAATACCTAATTAAATATCATCCATATAAAAAAAACACCTAGAAATTAAATCGTAGGGAAACATTATGCGTACCTGCCCAAACTCGGGTAGCCTGGTAGGCATAGTCCAAGGCAATCTTATTTTTAGACCCTTTAGATAAAGGGAAATCTATACTGCCTCCCGCACTCAAGCCAGTATTTACAGGTCTTTCTTCTAACGTAGAAGCACCAAGATCATATTTATAGGCACCTCTTAACATAAAGGAATCCCATAGAGCATATTCAATACCTGCACCAATCTGGTCTCTGCTGAAAGAATTAGAAGTAAAATTGCCAATCAAACTAATCCTATGAGGTTCGCCAAGAAGTATATCGTAGGACAATCCAATATTTAACATGGACGGCAACTCAAAACCTGCTGCGCGTTGATCAAACGTAAGTTGATATCCAGCTTTATTGGGGGTGTTTCCCTGAAAAGAGAGACCTTCTCCATTAAAAACCATCCTCGAACCAACATTACTCAGACTAATTCCGAATTTGAATTCTTCTTTATCACCTGTTACATACTGAACCCCCGCATCAATAGCTAAGCCAAAGGCGCTTACATTAGAAAGGGACTCCGAAATACCTCTCATCAAAATACCAACTGACACCTTATTTTCAAAAGTATATGCATATCCCAACGCTATATTAAAGAAATTAGGAGAAAAATTCGCTCCTGTTCCCTCCGGTTGATCTTCTGTTGTCACTTTGTTTTCACCAAAATTCAGCGAAGTAAGACTAAGGCCTAACGCAGCACCATTTTTCAACTTTCGGGAAATTCCGAAAGCATTCATTCGAATGCCCGTACCTTGTAAGTAATTAGCACCCGAAAGATTGATTTCCAGGCTATTTATCCGAGGTAAACCAGCAATATTAATTCTCATAGCTTCAACTCCTCTGACTGAAGCCGTATTGATATGAAATAAACCTGAACTTCTTGCCCAGGGATTCAATAGTAGCTCATAGGCACCTGCTTCCCCCTGCCTGTCGGGATTCCCAGCCTTTAAAAAAGGGTGGAAAAGAAAAGTTAAAGTACCAATAATAAAAAAAACCTTAATCCTCATTTCATTAAATTATTCATTGTTTACAATCCTGAAGGATCAAATTTTCTGTTTATACCAAACCACTTTATCGTTTTAGACCCCAATTCGCCCGCGTCAATATTCATCAAATAAACACCACTTGCGACTGGAATTCCCCGGTTATTCCTTAAATCCCACTCCAAATCTGGCGTAATTTGATTATTTGTTATGGCTCGGTTATTGCCTCGTGGCACTGCCCCAACTTCATCCCGTTTATACTGCCTGATAAATTTACCATCCAAAGAATAAATAGTAACCGTACAATTGGCGGGTAGATTAGTAAACTTAATGGTCGTAGTAAATTGGGAAACCTCATAGTCAGAGAATCCGTAATATGGATTAGGAACTACGTTTATGGCATCTAAAGCAGCATTGTAGTTACTTGCATCCCGCTTTTCTGCTTCCTTCTTGTCAAATTGAAAGCGATAAACAGGATGGCCATTATTTTCATTTCCCGAAATGGAATAAGGATTATTAACACGAATTTTTACTACAGCATCATTGGGAATCAAACCATCTTTGTAAGAAAGAAACGGGGTTGCGGATTGATTGAAAATTAAACCAGACCAGGTAATCTCTTGTAAAGCTAGTATCTTAGCGACAGGCGCTGCATTTCTCAATGAGTTTCTAATAGCCCTGCATTCATCATACGTTTGTTTCGTAACATAAACAAAGTGCTGTCCACCAACAGGATAGAATCCAAGATTTCCGTTACTTACCCCTGCTAAACGAACCAGATTATCAGGGTTAAACATCATATCGGCACCCAATTTATAGTTTTCCAATACGGTACCATTATAAACAGAATTTTCCCCAAAGAAAATATTTAATCTTCTACCCGTTTCTACGTCAATCGCATAACCTGGGAACCATCCTAATCCTTCTGTTAAATCAGCTGTATTTGGATCCGGTAAACCATCACTATTTGCATCATCTTTTGTTACGCCAGGCCTGGCCCTTAAATCAAAGTGCCTGCGATTTCCCTCAGTATTAAACCCTTGAGTACGATAAAATCTGTTAGCAGACTCAATAATGACACACTTACTCCAAAGGCTCTTATCTCTTGTGAAAACAATATCAACATTATTCAAATCAGCTAATTTCATTCGTGTTCTAAGAATGGAACTAGCACTATTATCAGAAATAGCGGGAGAAATATAGGCAGGATCTCTCTCCCCTTTTACTCTCCAATCTGCAAGGAAATAGGGAGTAAATTGTCCGGCACCCATTTTTGAAAAAGCCTGGGTTGGATCTAATACCGCATCAACTTGCCCGTCACCGGTTGAAATATAATCGAAAACGGTTGCGTCAAAGTTTGAGGGACCGGCACTAAATCCGTCATTGATAAATCCTAACCATTGTGCGCCATTTTTATCTTTGTAAGTAACTTCTATACCAATTGCCCCATTTTTGGCATCTTTTAAACTCCCTGGTTCTGAAACCTGACCTATTGTGATGGAAAAACCAAAAGCTCTGATGATTTGTTCATTTAGCTGCTCAATAGGCCTTTCAGATTTGATAACCGGACTATTTGGATCTCTAAGATTTCTTAACTCCCAGGTAACAGGAGATTCTAAAACACCATTAGCAGGATTATTGTCCTTAAACTTGAGTTCAAATTGTCCGTCCTTTACTTCCAAAGGATTAAAAATTTTCACTTGAATGGGCGCTCTTCCAGGAAGATAAGTTATCTGTCCATTGAAAGAAGTACCCAATATAGCAGACCTGGTTGCGTCAGAAATATCAAGAAAATTAGCCCCTGTTCCAGCTCCTGAAATACGGGTAATAACCGTTCCCTCGCCATAACTTGCATTTAATATTTTATCAGTGGTTGGATGAGGTAATACCGTATAAAATGGATTTCTACCGTCTCCAATGTATCTTCTCCCCTCCAAATATGGCTTTCTTTGCCCCAAAACTGCCTTGGGATCAAAAACTCTATAATTATTATGCGCGTAGGCAACCGCTACGAAATAATATTTTTTATGATTTATTAGTCTGCGATCACCTTCTGAAAATTGATCCTCCTTAATCCTAAAAGTGTGTTGAATACCATTATTTCCACCTTCAACCTTTAATTCGGGAACATAATACTCCTCTCCTGTCGGATTATCAATGGTTTTCCAATTGAAAATCCTATTCACCTCATTTTTTAAATCCACTTGAAAAATCAACCTGGATTTATCAGGATTTTCTAAATCTGCAATCGTTACAGAAGAATTAGCTAATTGATATAGTTTATATCCTTCAAATTTATATAAACTATCCTTTGCACCTGCTGGAATTTGTAAACCACGCTGAGCATAACCCTCGAAAGCATTATTAGAAGTAATACTATCATTCGTAAATACAGCAATAATCTCTCTATCCAGCTCTATAAAATCAATATCCGGGGCATCTGGCCCGTCTGTTAATTCAAAACAATTATCAAATAATGCCTGAGCGATATCATCTGCTTCGAGCAATTTTGAGATATCAGGACAAGGATAAGTTTGATCTGCTACCCAAACAACTCCAATGATAAGCTCATTAACAGCACCCGGATCTAATCGAAAAGGCCCTGAAGCCTGAATGGTACGACGATCTCCAAACGGAAGATTTGAAGTACACATTGACCAGCCCCTCGAATCATTTGGTGCATCTGAAAAAGCGTATTTTACCTTAGCGCCATCTTGATAAGCATCATCGCCGAAAGTGAAAGGACTACCATCACGCCAGGAACCTGATAGATAATTATAGTACTCCTGTGCGGTAGCGGGATCTGTGGTGCCAGGTGCCGGACTTCCAACGCCTCCGTTATTATAATAAGTAAAAGAAGACATACCAATTTCTTCCCCATTCTCGTCCAAAGGACCTCTAAAATAATCTACCCCCAAAATAGGAACTTCGTCACAATAGGTATTGACTCCTTGTGGACAAGCACAACCAGTCTGACCATCTAAAGCATCTTCATTATACATATAACCAAGACTTCTGGAAACATCACTTCCGACATAATCATCTGTAAAACAGCCTAAGTCAGCATCGACCCACATAGCAAAAAACATAGAATCAATACTTTCAACAGCACGGTTAATGAGTTTATACCGTTGAAAAGTCATATCATTTATTTCGTCATTGGTAGCATACGAGAAGGCTTGCACCTGTACTTCCATCTGAATAGGGTCACCTCTTGATTCTGAGTGGATATTACCTGCGTCATTATAGACCCAGAAAATCATTTCATCAGGAAATTGCGGTTTTGATACACAACCTCTTATTTCAATGACTGGAAAATCACCTCTGTCCGGGTTATATAAGCCATCTCCATCCTGATCCCAAAATGCGGCAAGCCCTTGCGAGGTATTAGGTAATTCAAAATTATGAATATCGAAGAAGAATTCATTCCCCCGAGCAGGCCAACCTTTTATATCTCTGGGAATATCATCGGGATTATAAGCTACCCCACTTTTCTCAGCCAGTTGAAATTTTCTGATATGCTCTCTTATGTTTTCTCCTTTAACCGAGAAAAAACGGTCCCAACGCGAACATATCGCTTGATTAGTTTTTCCCGTTTCAGGATTAAGCGGACCCGGCCAGAAGTCAAAATCACCTGAACTACGACCATACGTTTGAGCAGCTAACTTTAAATTACCAGCGGGATCAACGCCACCCAACCATACGGCTCCGGCAAAAATAGAAGAAACTTCAGGAAGACCAGCGGGTACTTTAGGTACAATATAACGCCCGTCATTACTGTCCCACCAAACATCCCCTCCAGTAGTTAATCGTGCTCTTACATTATTTATAGCCTGATCAATCTGAGCTACTGCATTATTGCAATTTTCAGCAAATCGCAGTTTTACTGTCGTATTGCCTCTTCTTTCTTTTAACAAAGGATTATTTCTGGCAGTCATTAAAATAGGAGATAAAATAACCCCCATTAAAATGCTAAAAGAAACGATGCTAATTAACCTTTTATATACCATCCTAATCATAATTTCAATTTAAAAATCCATAATCACACCGGCAAAAATCCTTCTCGGCAAGCTAAATAACCCAGGATTTAACAAAGCCCACTGGTAAGACGCCAGATAAGCGTCAACCACCCTATTTGAATTTACTATGTTTAGTAGCTTGTCTTGACCATTCGAGGAAGCAAGAAATCCGTCATCTTTTGGAGATCCCGTGGAGGAATATACATTTAAAATATTTTGTTGATTAAGCAGATTTGACACCCGACAATAAATATTCATACTTAATCCCTTACTCACTTGTACTACTTTATCCACTCTTAAATTAATGGTATAGTTCCAGGGTTTACGAGATCCATTAATTGAACCTGCCGTTTGAGCTCCTCCTAATTCAAGAGGGGTGATTGTTGCCGTGTAAGGACGACCAGAAACAGCAATGGCTTGTAAACTTAGACCTGCGTTGGCAAGTATATCAGAACCCAAAAAATTAGGACCATTGTAAAATTTCCCTGACCCGAATCGGTAATCTAAATTCATATTTACACGATGTCTTTCATCAAAATTTAAGGGAAACAAGGTCCGAAGATTGCCTCTGCTCGTTAAACCTCTCTGTGAATTAGCATCAGAACCTGTACCATCAGCAAACTGAAGGGTATAATTGGTAACTAAAGAAAGGTTCCCTGTTCTGCGCATTTCATATTCAAAGGAGAAACCCTTAACGGTACCAAAATCCAAATTTCCGTAAGTTGTATATTGGTTAACTATGGGCACCGGAAAATAGGTTCTTTGCTGAATCATATCTCTTAATTCCTTATAATACGCAGCGATTTTTAACTTTGAAGTTGCTGATAACTTTTGTTGAAAACCTACTTCGTAATCTATAGTTCTTTCCGGCCTTAGATCTGGATTATTTCGAATGACCGATGGAAAATCAGTGAAGTAAAAATAATCTAACGCTGTTGCCAGCGTATTTGAAGGCGGTCTCTGAATAAGTACATCATAGTGCGCAAAGAAGTTAGCATCATCAGAAATAGGAAAAGAAAAGGCCAGTCGAGGCATAAAATTCACCTGAACTTCATAATCCTTGAAAGAAACTGAGGGATCAAATGCCCTATCTTTGATGTAGTTATTTATACTTTGTGCCCGGGGATCCTTGTATTTTGGAAACACTAATCCTCCGGAAAAGATATCTATCGGACTATTGACAGGATTACCATTTGACCTATACCATAGGTCGCCATCCCGATATGCCAATACGTCTGTTCCACTATCATTGAGATAAACTTTATAATCATCACCAATACTACCTGGTTTTTTAGATTTTGTTTCCGGAAGGTTATGAAATTCTGAGGCCTCCATAATGTCATACAACGAATATGGGTCTTTTAATACCCTGGTATTAGCATCGTATCTATCCATACGTACGCCTAACCTGAAGATAATATCTCTGAATGTAAATTTATCCTGAATATAGGCCGCAGAATAAATAGGTCTGTTCGGAGCTACAGGAAAAGTTCTTACTCCATTTTCGTCAACTGTAGAAAAAAAATCTTCAAACGTACCATCGAAAGGGCGACCTAAATAGTCGTGGCCAAAATAACTTATCGCGTTTTGATCATTTAATTCTTTTGCCGAAAACATATCTAACCTCAATTGATCAGGATCCAACCCATCCACATTGACAAAAGTAGTAAGGGGTAAACCTAATTCTTCTCTGATAGATTTGTAAAACTTGTTATCCTCACTATTCACAATAGATAAAGCGCGAAGAGGTGTTTTTGGGAAATTGGGTAAATCAATATAACCTATAGTATCTGCATTTGGGGCAATACCTTGAATATGATTATTTGCCTGCTGTCGGGCGATATCCCAAAGTCCTCTTGGGATAACAGTATAACTCCTATTTAAACGCTCTTCATAAATAAACCCTACTTGTATATTGTGTCTGCCATTTTTCGAGCTACCGGGAACCCAGTCAAAATTAGTTCTGGCATTGAATGAATATACATCGTTTGTGGATCTTCCCGCTGTATTATATACCCAGCCAACGTTGGTATGAAAGCCCCATGAGTTGTTATAAACAGGGGATATAAATCCGTTGGGGGCTATAAAATTTCCCAGGGAAAGTAAATTTTGACTATTGAAAAAATTAGATAATATATATTTTCCAACTTGTGGATTAATTCCTTCTCCCTGTTTAAGGTCGAGCGCATTATTATAATTTGAAAGAACTGGGTTTTGCTTTCCCGGGGTATATTTTCTAAGTACCTGTCTGTAATCTGTATGTTGCATGGCTACACCTTGAGTGGCAGGATTAAAGGCCAATGCAAAAGTAGGTATCCATTCCAAATCAAATTTCCCCACGTACCCATAATCAAAATAATTAAATCCGTGTCGTTGGTCAGCTTGTTCCCCTGTTGTTTTTTCGTAACCTCCCTGTAAGGTATAAGAAGCATTTTGAATAGCCCCTTTTTCATTACCGTCGCCTCCGTTTGCCCCGAATCTTTGTCTTATCCTAAAATTTGCTCGATACGTTCTTCCTAAACTGAACGGATTATTTTTACTGTTCAGAACGCCCCAACCACCTGGTGTAAATTGATTTTTAGCATCAGTAAGTGCTCCGGTAAGCGTCATATCAATAGATTCACCTAATCTCGCATCAATTTTACCTGTCAGATCAAGCCTTTCATTCGTTTCGTTATTTCTGGCTTTCAAAATATCAACATCATCGGCAAGCAGGTTATCTGCGCTTATGATGAAACTTGACCCCAATGCGGTTACTGGATTAGCTTCCAATTCAGCTAATTTGTCCTCTTTAACTCTGAAAATAGAAGTAGCTGGTGGATTATCCTCGTATTGGTGAGTATATCTTCCCGAGAAACGATAACCCAAAATAGATTGACCCTTTTTATTTTTCAAAATGGGTCCACTCAGGTTTACGCCTATTAAACTATTACTGTACGGATCAAGATATTTTGATGATTCAACTTCTACTCCCCCGCTAAATTTATTTGACGGACCCTTTGTTGTGATGGAGATAATTCCACCGGTCACATCGCCATATTGCGCTTCAATCCCCCCCGTAATTACCTGAAGCTGATCTATTTCCGATTCCGGAATGAGGTTACCCTGAATTCTGATACCATCAATGTAGTAGTTTGTAGCATCGGAACGAGAACCCCTGATAGTTATCGCTTTCCCCTCATCGGCAGCGGCTAAACCTGCTGTTGTAGCAGCTAAAGCATTAATGTTTCTCGTAGGTAATGACCGTATTTGATCGCTTGTAATAACCGAACCAGATGTAGTATTATCTTGCTCAATCAATGGCACCTTATATTCAACTATTGTTATTTCCTGTAACACAACCCCTCCATCAGAACTCAGTTGAATATCTAGCTTAGTTGACTTTCCGGCCAAAACTTTTACTCCTGTAATCCTTCTGGAGGTATAACCTAAGTAACTGGCCTCAACATCATAAAGACCTGGATCCATGTCGGGGAAATTAAAATATCCCTCTACATCTGTCTCCGTTCCAGTGACTAAAACCCCATTTTTAAATAGAGCAATAGTGCCGAAAGAGATGGGCTCTTTTGACTCTTCATCGATTACTTTCCCACCTAATGAGGTTTGAGCCTGAAGAAAAACAACCGATAAACAAAGTAGAATAAAAGAGATAAATAGAATTCTTTGCATCTGAGCCTTATATTTTTTCAATAGCTAAAAATAAAAGTGCAAGTTAATTAAAATGTACTTTAATTAACAGCAGATTAATGAAACTTATAAACAAAATACTATATTTTAGTCTTTTTGCTTATTCAATAGGTTGGAAAGTATTCGATGAAAATGGTGAACGTTTATTTCCATATTAACAGAATACCTTCCCCTGCTGTAATATCGGCCCTGCATTCCCATTTGAACAGATTCGACCACCTCTTCGTCTTCTAATTCAGTGACATCTAACTGGTTTTTTTCTCTATCGAATGAGGTTCCCTCAAAATAATATGAGCGGAATTTCACCACCGTCATTTTATGTCCTTTGGGTTCTACAACATTTAAGGATAGACCCCATGGATAGAAATTGAACATCAAATTTGGGAAAATCCAAAAATAATAGGCATATATTTTCTTGCCCTCATCCACATGACCTTTTGGCGTATTAAAATATGGTTCACCGTCGGCCGCTACGCCTATTTGTAAATTACCCCATTCAAATAAATGATATTCATATTTTTCAAATTCTATGGCCTGATTCAACGCAGGATGTACAAACGGAATATGAAAACCTTCCAGATAATTGTCAACATATAACGCCCAATGCGCCCTTACATCGAAATCTCTGGAAGCATCAGGATTAAAGGTGAGGGTATGTAATGGTAAAAATGAAACTCTATCCAACATGGGTTGAATGAAAGTGGCAAATGAAGCAAGGGGATCAATGGAGGTGAAGTACAAAGGGAAAAAAGTGGCCAGCGGCAGTTGTTTCAAATGATCCCTTTCCGTTGGGAAATTTTCTGTCTGGTCAAATTCAGGCATACTTTTGAAAGTCCCATTCAGTCTGAAACACCGTCCGTGATAACCACAACGAAGTATCCGTTGTCCTGAACAAGAGGTAGAAACTACCAATTTCCCCCTATGTGTGCAAACGTTCGATAGACAATATACCTCCCCATCAGTATCTGTGGAAATGACAACAGGTTCATTCAAAACATCTGGTAGTAAGACCAATGGCGTTAAAGTGCCAACTGGAGTCTGATCACTATTATCCCCTATAAAAATCCAACATTTTTCCCAAATTTCAGATATGGAGTGTTCAAACCACGTCTTCTCTTTATAAAAAGATGAAGGCAGTGTGTCTGACTTTCTAATATCTTCATCAATATGAAAAATCTCCATGCCACTTATGAATTATGGCTGAAAATACTATTATAATCTAAGAAATAAATCATTTTCAGTGAAATAATATTTCTTTGTGGGTTTTCAAATAATCCATCCAGATTTGACCAATAATCAAGATCCGTCCTTTGTTGATTTTCCAAAATGCTATTTTTCCAAACAACGTAAAGATCACTGCCAGGTGCAAACCGCCATCTGTAAATCATATCAATATTGAAAGCATTGAAATTGGCATTATTATTACTATTATAATCTGTTGGAGCTAAGGTTCCATTTAGATTTAGCATAGCGAAGTGATCGTAAGCTACTTTAGACCAATAATGCCTCATTCTGACGGTCAATGACATGGTCGGTGTAAAATTGTATGCGGCAAACAAAGAGTTTTCTACCGTGGAAATATCCCTTATCCCAAAAATGATGTCCTTCTCATCTGTAGTTTTCGATACCTTATTTACGAATCCCACATCATTTGAAAAGAAATTAATCGCGGTGTTAAATGAAAAATTGAATTGATCACTCACTCTCCAACGGGGACCTATTGAAAATCTGAAAGTTCTTCTACCTTCTTCATCAAAATATCTATACCTTACATTTGTTTTCAATAAGACCTCCTTACGACTATCAGTGGAAAGAAAAATACCCACACCTCGGTTGGTTGGATAACGATAGAAACGCCCAACGGTTCTGGGCTCAAAATAATCGAAGGTTGCCCAAGGTTCCATAGAAACCCACGCATTCAATTCCCAGAATTTTTTAGTTTGACCCCAAACATATACATCACCGCCTGCGTCATTGAATACAAAAGGTTTATACAATCTCATATATCGCCATTCGGCGCCAGCACCATACCTGTTAAATATACCCCAGGGCTTCAATACTTTATAGTTCAACTCCCCTTGAAGGCTTCTCTCATTATTATTAAATAAAAATCCAAGGTCTTTAGGGTCGTAAGTATTGCTCTCTTCATTGTAATTGATATCAAAGGTAAATGCTCCTCCATTTTTTGCTATTTTAAAAGCGAAGGTATGCCCAAAATCTGCTTTTCCTATGAAATACTTTTGAGAAAGCGCCCCATTCCCAATAAATGAATAGGCATTATCTTTTGTCCTCAGGTCAAATTCCATGGCAGAGACATTCGCATCATAGTCTTCACCAAACCGATAAACAGTGGTATTTATAAAACTTAGATAGGAGTTATTTTTTAAATTCTGGTCTAACACAAAAATATTATAATTTGTCAATGGATCCGTTTCTACATTTCTTTCCTCCCCATTTTCCCTTTGAATAGTAGCATAAGATTTCAAGGACGTAGCATTAAACAAGCCCATTCCCAATCCAGAAGGGGTTCGGCCTGAAACTTTTGTTGCATTCACGATTTTCCCTCTTTGAGGATTGTTAATCACTTTCTCACCTGGCAACAAACCCTGATAAGCTTTGCCGTAATTTAAAGGGGTACCTCCAATTCGGCGAGAGTAAAAAATATTCCCTTTGTTGAATAACTCGGTTCCTTCTGTAAAAAACTGTCTGTTTTCATCAAATCTAACTTCAAAAGGCGTCAGATTGAGCACTTGATTATCTGATTGTGCCTCCCCAAAATCAGGAATCAACGTCATATCTAAGGTAAAAGCGTCATTGATACCGTATTTAATGTCCATACCTCCATTAAATGAAGAACCATAGACATTTTTTTGAGCTGCCGCCTTATCTGTAAATTGTTGTCCGTAAACCGCAAAAAAGGGTGTAGCCTGCAAACGTATTGGCGAAGAAATATTTTTTATCCCAGTTAAAATACCTGACTGATTGAGGAAACCGGAAATTAACGGATTAATTGTACTCCAGGATGATTTTTCCTGCTTCCTTTGATAAAGCCTTAGGAAGTTAATATGCCATTCCTGATTTTCCTGTTTGGGAAATCTGATGGCCGAATAGGGAATTTTCATTTCAACAATCCAACCTTTGTCAGTGAAAGATACTGCACTTTCCCAAACAGCATCCCAACCGCCATCTTCGCCGTAAACGGAATATTTTACATCAAGCTGAACACCACTTGCTGATACGATAAAACCAAGACCATTGTTCCCATCCTTGTAAGTCTCTAAAATTACGGCAAACCAATC
>BJGN01000033.1 GCA_014190515.1 Bacteroidota bacterium | reverse complement strand
ATTGATGCAGATAGTCATCGCTGCAAAAAATTAAGTTTATAAAACTTAAATTACAAGCGTATTTTTCTATGGTTTGTTCTATCCAGGGTATTATTTGATCTGTATGCTGTGGTTCGAAGGCTATGTCTTCTGAAAAAAAGGAGATGGTAGAAGTTTCTTCTTCCATCTCCTCTTCAGGAATAATATTTTCTATACTCATATTTTGAAATGCATTTCAACTGTACGACCGTTATCTTTATACTGAATTTGGTCGCATAATCTTTGCATTAAAAACACGCCTCTTCCCCCGCATTTACAGATATTTTCTTCACAAGTTGGATCCGGTACATTGGCTGGGTCAAATCCGCAGCCCTGATCAGAAACGCGTATAGCTATAGTGTCTGATTTTTTTTGCAGATTTATTTGGACGACTTTGTTTTCGTCATAATGGTTACCATGGGTAATAGCATTAGTCACAGCCTCTGTTAACGATATTAACATATTGCCGTGAACCTCTTGACTTATTTTGTACTGATGCACGACATCCTGTACGAAACTGTCAAGAACATTAATGCTCCTTAAATTGGAGGGAAGTTTAAGCATGATACACTACCGTTTGGTTTTAAAATCATTAGATGATTTTTGTCATCTAATCAATTACAATAGTGTTCATGGGATTATTGGTGCAAAAGTATATCCGAATATTGAGAAAGTCAATATGCGGATATACTTTTTTACTCTTTCAATTTCAATTATTTGATTTATAAGACTTTAGATAGGTTTCAACTAAATTCTTATAATATGGCTTCAAAGAAGGGGATACAGTTTGATAATTTTGAATCTCAGCTTTCCTTTGGCGGATATATTCTTCTAAAGCGGGCGGCATAGGTGCTGGTGTAGTTTTAGCTATTTCCGCTTTTCGTTTTTCGTCTTGATCCTGTTGTCTCTCCGCCTTTTCAAATTCAAGCATTCTCGTTAATATTTGTTGCTGGCGTTTCATTACTTCGCCGTTCATTCGCTTATTAACTAAATCAATTTCCGTTTTATTCATCTCCTCTACCATCTCTTGAATCTCTTTATTGCCTCCTTTTCCCTGTTGCTGTAACTTGCGTTGTTTTGCTTCCATGGCTTTTCGCAAAGCAGCTTGCTTAGCAGCCATTTCAGCAAAATCTTTTGCGCTTGGGCTTTTTCCCTCTTTTTGCTTCCCCTTCATCTGTTCATTTAACTTTTCTTGCCCTTCTGACATCTGATCTTTGGGTTCACCCTGCCCTGGACTATTTGGATCAGCACACATTTGCTGACCTTTCATTTTTGAGGCCATCTGTTGTTGAAGTTGCTCTAAACTCTCACTAAGCATTAAGGCCAGATCGTTTAAACTTTTCATGCCACGCTGTTGGAAATCAGCCGCCGTCGTTTTTTTCCGCTCCTCTAACTGAACGATAGATTCTTTATACGACCTATTTATTTCCATTACTTTGTCGGTTACAAAGCTTTCAAGTTGAATCATTCTTTTAGCTAAGGCCTGTAAAGTATCTTCTGCTATTTTAAAATCGTCTTTTAATTTATTTTGCTTTTGAGTAAGCTGCACAAATTTAGGCGTAGATGGATCCGTTTTATTAAATTCCGCAATCAAATCTTCCTGGCTAAATGAAAGAGAAACAAGGTTTTCAAGTAATTGTCTTAAGGTCTTCATATCCATTTGCATTTGCTTCATCTGACCAGCTTGCATTTGGTTTTGCATCTGACTGGCCATTTCCTTCATTTTCTTGGCCGCGTCTTTTTGATTTTTACTCGCCTTATCATTCTTTTTTTGTTCAAGATTTTGCTGGCTATCTTTCATGTCCCTTTGAATATCCTTTGCGTCCTCCTTCTTATCGTCCATCTTTTGTGGCTTCTCTAAGGCATCATTCTTTTTTGCAATTTCTTTTAACTTTTCTTCTACCTTCTTAAATTCTTCTTGAAGCTCTTTCTGTTTTTCAATTAATTTCTCCTGTTTTTCCTCTTGTTTTTCAGGTGATTCCTTTTGGGAATCTTTTTGATTGGCTTCCGTTTCTTTCGTCAATTCTTCCTGCTTTTCTGATAATTTTTCCAGTTCTTTAGCCGTCTCAGTTACCTCCTTTTCAATCTCAAGTTGTTTGAATAACTCAAGCATCCTATCCATTTGCTTATTCACCTTATTATCATTCATCTCCATTTCTTCCATCATCTTTAAGGCCTCATCTTTATTCAGTTCCTGCATAAGTTCCTGAATTTTTTCCATTAAAGATTTCATTTCGTCATTCACCACCTCTTCCATTAAATCTTCAAGTTTCTCCTGTTTTTCCTTCATCTCTTCACTTCTTTCAGAAAATTCTTCCTGATTCTTCTTATTCTCCTCCATGGCTTTTTTAGCCTCTTCAACTAATTTTTCTAATTCTTTTTGTTGGTCTAATATCCGTTGAAGTTCTTTACGCGTCTGCCAATCCATTTCTTTTTGTTGCAACAACTTTTCACGCATCTTTTGAAGTTGTTCTTGCAATTTTTTGGATTCCTTGGCGGCATCCATCATGTTTTTTTGAATCAAATCTTCATTCAAATCTTCCATTTTTTTAAATTCCTCCACCGTTGGCATTTCATAAGTCCACGATGTTGATTTGGTCGATTTGCTGCCATTAACGCCATCATTATCAAATACCTCAAAGTAGTATTGGATATTATCCCCAGGTTCAATGTTTATAGTACTTAGGTCAAATGAATGCCGGAAAGCCACTGGAGAACCTGCATTTTGTTTGATAATCTGGGTTTTCTCAGTGATTAGTTTATCACCCCGGAACAATGAATAATTAAAATTTATTTTGTCTATACCATAATCATCGAAAGCATCACCAGCCAGAAATAGTAACTTATTATTGGTACTATCTTCAAATTTCTGGGCATTTATTTCTGGGTACTTGTCGGGTATAACAGTCAAATTATATCGTACAGAATCACCTTTAGGTAGCGCTTTATTGCTAAAAAATACTTGATAAATATCGTCTTTAAATACCTTTTTCTTATAAGTGAAAAGATAATCACTGAATCGCTTTGCCTCCGATCTCCTTTTATCGGTCTCAAAATAAAAGGAAATATTATCTGTGTGGTTAGCATCGAAAACCCAATTCACTAAAGTGCCTTGAGGTATGACCAGGTCGCCAATATTTTGAACAGTCTCATCTTTTCTACCCGTGTAAGATGGGTAGTCTAATGAAATTTCAAATCCTTGTATAGTAGGTTTTGAAAGTACGTTTAGCGTAAAGGTGGGTGATTTTACTTCTGCACCAGATATCTTGAACCGAGTGGTTTCGGCCACATTATTGAAACGATAGGAAAATTGGTCAGGACCTTCTTTTTTAAGTCGGTATGGATAGCCCCCAATCTCAATAAAAGCTTCATCGGGCAGTTGATTACCCTCTACCCGTATGTTTAAAACAAAATCACTGTTTTGTAAAACTTCTAATTTTTCGTTTGTTACAGAAAACTGAAATGGAGATGGCTTAATAAATTCTTTACCGTTGTAAATAAGTCTTTCTGTTGAATCGATAAGCAAACTGGGCGCCGCAAATAACAAGATGAATAACAGTAACAACGGAGGTAGCGCATACCGCAAATACCTGCTGTTTTGATTTAAATTTATAGCAGCCTTGAATGGAACTAATTTGATTTCTGATGCTTTTTGATCAATGCCCGCTAAGATTAAATCGGGTGCTTCCACGTTGTTCGCTAATTGCTTCAGCTGTAATATATTGAGCAACTTATCTCCCACGTTATTAAAGTGGCTTCCAATAATATTTGCAGCCTGCTCATGTGAAATTAACCTACCTAAACGAAAATATTTCGCCGACGGAACAATTACCCAATTAAATAGAGATATCCCGGAAATGCCCAGGAAGGAAAATAAAAGAGCTTTCCTGCCAAAAGTTGGGAAGTAAAAGTAATATTCAAGTGTATTGATGGTTAAAAAAAGAACTAATATCAACGCTACGCTGAATAAAGTTCCTTTTAACAGCTGATTTAAATAAAACTTTCGAATAAACTGATCTAATTTATTAATCAGTATTTCATATTGGTCCTGGGTAGTTGTATTCATTTTATTTATTCTTTTTCAACTAATTGAAGTTGTTGGTAAACGTTTTTAAGTTCCGTAAGTTGCTCCTTATTCATAACTTCTTCCATCCAACCGGATATTTCAGTTACTTTTTTTTCTAAAGCTCCTTTTTCCAGGGCGTTGGTTGATTTGTTCGCTTGCTCTCTATACAAATTTCTAAGATTATTTAAAGTGGCCATACCTCCTAACCGTTTCCAAGGTAACGAGTTGAAATCAAAGATTATTTTATGCAAATCATTCATCACTTCTTCTGTATTCTCGGGACCGGTATATAATCCATATAGCAGAAATGCTTCATAGAAAGCAAGAATTTCATAATCGTTTATTTTGTTCAAGCCTTCTCTAAAAAAAGATAATTTACCAGGTACTTTTTGGTTGGCATAAATCATTCCAATGGCATTTAATATCGCTGGATGACTTTCGGCCTCTAATTTTTCGGCATAAGCGAATGTTTGGGGATTATTTTTCGCAGATAATACTTGTAACGATGCGGCGATAATGAGATAAGAGGAGTCTGTCTCAATGCCTTTTATAGCTATTTCATCAACTGACTCATCATCCCAATTCATTAAAACCTCGATAGCTGCAGCGCGAACTTCGCTATGGGCATCTTTTTTTGCCAAATTAACGATGACTGGAATAAGTTCTTCTTTTCTTTCTTCAGGTAAAAGGGTAAGTATTTTCTTTCTAATAGCCCAGAATGAATCATTTAATCCAGGAAGATACATTTCATAAGGGGGCAAAGTCGATTCTTCAGAAAACATATTTATAGCTTCCATTCTATCTATCACAGAGGGAGACAATTTAAATTGATTCAATATATCCTGGCGCGTTTTAATAGCTTTTATTTCAGCTAGTAAAATGCGGTACGGATCTAATGTTACCCAAGTTGGCGCAGCAGATAATGGGAATATAAATTTTTGCTTTCTTTCATTAATCGTTATCTTTTCAAAGTGTAAGGAATCTCCCATTTGAATACCAATAGATGTTGGTAAAATAAAAATGGGTAGCATTCTGTCGGGGTTTTGAACCTGCTCTACCGTTACGGAAAGTTGTTTTAGAGAGGCATCATATTGATAATCGTAATTTAATTCGGGATGACCTTTCTCGAAAAACCATTGATTAAAAAACCAGTTTAAATCTTTTCCAGTTACCTCTTCAAAGGCTAAACGCAAATGGTGTGCTTCTACTGACTGAAAGGAATTTTTATTCAAATACCTGTTCAAGCCTAGAAAAAAGGCTTCGTCTCCAAGATAATTTCTCAAAACATGTAAGACATTTCCACCTTTATTATAACTGTGGGAATCAAACATCTCTTCATTATCCTTATAATTAAAATGTATCAAAGGATGAAGATTATAGATACCCTCAGAAATATAAGCTTGCCGCTCATTCATCAAATGGTAATCAGCCTCTTCTCTGCCATATTTGTGTTCAAACCATAAATATTCGCTGTAATTGGCAAAACCCTCATTTAAAGTTAGGTTCGACCAGCTTTCACAGGTAACCAGGTCGCCAAACCAATGGTGAAAAAGCTCATGGGCTACGATTCTTTCATTTTCCTTGTCGTCTATTAATTCGCGGCTTGTCCTTTGAACAAATTCACCAAAAACAGAGGCAGTGGTATTTTCCATAGCCCCGGAAACATAATCCCTTACAACGATTTGTGCATATTTTGACCAGGGATAGGGGTAATCTAAGATGTCAGAAAAGAACCCCATCATCTCTTTGGTATGAGGGAAAATATTTTTAGCGTGTGCCTTAAAAGCCGGTTCAACATAATAAGATAATTCTATCTCATTCCATTGTTCCCTAACCACAGCGTATTCCCCAACGGCTATCATAGTCAAATAAGGTGCATGAGGCTGATCCATAACCCATTTGTCGGTTCTGAGTCCATTTTCAAGGGGAATGGATGATATTAATTTCCCGTTGGAAAGGGTTACATAATTTGAATCGACCGTTAAGTTGATTTCCTGAGTGGCTCTCTCATTTGGATGATCTATCGTTGGGTACCACCGGGAATTCCAGTTGGTTTCTCCTTGTGTCCAAATCTGTTTTGGTTTGCTAACGTCAGTTCCCTTTGGATTGATGAAAAATAAACCTTTATTTGAAGTAATTGCCGCACTTCCTCCTGTTGAAGAAGGATTTGCCTCATAAGTAATTAAGATCTTAAAATCTTCATTTCTCGTAAATGATCTACCAAGATAAAGGTGTAGGTGACTTCCCGTATTTTCAAAGGGAATTGGGGAGTACTGATTTTTATTTTGTAGCTGTATTTCTTTTATTACCAATTGTTTAGCATCTAAGCTGACCATTTGAATGGTATCAAAATAGGGCTTTAGATGGAGTGTGGCAGAACCTATAACTTTTTCATTTTCCCAATCAAAGGAGAGATGAAGTATGGTATGCAACAAATCAATCTTTCTTTCATTGGAGGCCTGATACACAGGAAGTACAAAATCCTCTGCACTTTTAAGTATAGAGGGTTTGTCAGCATTTACTGTGAGGGTATCTAAATCTCTGAGTTCAACAGGTTCAAAAGTAATAGGACTACTTTTTTTGCTGGAAATACAAGATATTAATAGAAAAGTGAGCGTAAAAAATGAAAGAAAACGCATGGTGGTTACTGGTTTTTACCCACGGGATAGTGCCAGTTTATTCAGGAAATCCGTCAGGTATTTATTAAATTCTTCAGGCCTTTCCAACATTGGGGCATGGCCGCATTTATCAATAAAGAATAAAGTTGAATTGGGTAACAACTCCTTAAATTTTTCTCCAACAAAGGGAGGCGTTATGGCATCCTGCTTTCCCCAAATCAGCAAAGTTGGGGTGTTTATTTGTCCGAGTTTATCTGACAGATTATGTCTTAGTGCAGATTTTGCCATAGAAATGGCACGAATTACTTTTCCACGATCATTTACCGCTGCAAAAACCTCGTCAATCATTGCATCAGAAGCAGAAGCGGGGTCATAAAAGGTAGATTGAATTTTTTTTCTTATGTATTCTTTGTCTTCACGACGGGGAAAAGTAGTCCCCATTGCTTTTTCATATAAACCAGAACTACCCGTTAAAATAATTGAAAGTACATGACTGGGTTCTTTCAGGGCATACAAGAGTGCAATATGACCTCCAAGGGAATTTCCTAAAATATGAAACTTACTTAACTTCTTGAAATCAACAAAGCCAACCATAAAATCAACTAATCCAGCTACAGATACATGTCGGAGAGGAAGCTCAAAAACAGGCATTATTGGGGCAATTACGTTGTAGGTTTTTCCAAAATCTCTTAAAAGATATTGAAAATTATCTAAGGTTCCGAATAAACCATGCAATAATATTAGGGTTTCTCCTTGCCCTTTAGTCTCAAGAAATTGATATTTTCCCTCAGTAGTAATTGGATATTCCATCTAACACGCAAAAATTGTGGTTAAAAATTTATGGCCAAAAAACCATTATTAAAATCAAATATAAGCGTTTTAATCTATTTTTGATAAGACACTATAGATTAAGCCAAATTTTGTTTTTTTAAAATTGGCTTAAATCTTTGTTTAATTGTGTAATTATTCTTTCTTTTGCATTGGAACAAAAAATTCTAAGTAATTAACACAAAAAATTCCTGGGAGTTTTGTCTGGCATTTATGAAATTTTAAAATAGTAATCACATGCGTTTTTTAAACTACCTGCTTATCGTTGCTTTTGCGTTGGGATCCTTTCAGTCTTGTGTTTCAAAAAAGAAATATGATGATTTAGTAACCGGCAAATCAGCATCAGACGCAGCTTTGGCGGACACTCAGAATAAGCTTAAAAAGCTTGAAGAAGATAAGAATGCCCTAGCTGCTCAATTCGAATCTGAAAAGACTCGTATGAATGGTGAAATCGGTTCTATTAAAACAGAATTGAATAACACTAAAAGCCAGATTGCAAAAGTTCAGGAAAAACTGAACATGACATCTGCAGAATTGGACAAGGTGAAGGCCGAAATTAATGGTGTATTCGCTGCCTATGAAGGAAGTGGTTTGAAATTGGAAGAAAGAGATGGTCGCCTTTATGTTATGACTAGCCCAGTAAACTACAAAAGTGGTTCTTACAGGCTTAATCGTGCAGAACGCGATGCAATCAAAGGCTTGGCTGAATCTGTAAAGAAGAACCCAAATTTGAAACTTTTGATTGAGGGTCACACTGACAATGTAAAAGTTAACTCTGGTTCTGCACTACAAGACAATTGGCAGCTTTCGACTTTTCGTTCACTTGCTATCGTACGTGAATTAGTTAAAAATGGTGTAAACCCTAATCAGGTGGCAGCCGTAGGTCGTGGTGAATCAATGCCAAAGTCAGCTAATAGCGACAAAGTAGGAAAAGCTGCAAACCGTCGTTCAGAAGTTGTTGTTGATGTTCCTCTAAAAGGAATTTTAGATGCTGCTAAAAAGAACTAATCCTCTATTTAAGGATTAACGTTAAAAAGCCGATAGATGTATTCTATCGGCTTTTTTAATTTAATAAATCTGGCGCAATCAGTAAGAATAAAGGTATCTTAACACTAAAATGCTCCTCAGTTAGCGTATTTACCATATAATAGACACCCTCCATTTTGCCAAAATTGTTTTGCATAGATGACCAACTAATATATTGGAAAGTACCCGATGGTTTTATAATGGGTTGTTGACCCAAAACTCCCTCTCCCTTAACCTTTTTTACCAGGCCATTTCCCTCCATTATTTTCCAGGACCGCTTAAGTAGCCTTATCGGAAATTCACTCTTGTTTTCAATGGTAATCCTATAAGCATGAACATATTTACCCTCCACAGGTGCTGAATATTTTTCTTGGTAGAAGGTGTCAACACTAATGATAACTAAAGGGTGGTTGCATCGTGTTTCCATGTATGTTTTAACTGAGTCATAAAATGATTGATTATATCAACTATTTGTTTCTGAGTATCTTCTAATACGTTGTTTACTAAGACAATATCAAAAGAATGAGCGTAACTTATCTCTTGTTCTGCCTTTGAAATTCTCTTTTGAAGACTCTCTTCCGTTTCCGTTAATCTCTTTTTAAGTCTTTCTCTTAAAATATCTAAGGACGGTGTCTTTATGAAAATAGATATAGCGTCGGTGTTAAATTTATTTTTTAAAGCAAGAGCGCCTAGTACATCTACGTCAAATAGTACAATATTTCCTCTATCCCATATCTTTGTTAACTCCGAATATAAAGTACCATAAAATTGATTGGGATAAACCTCTTCCCATTCGACAAATAATCCTTCTTCTATTAAACGGAGAAATTTTTCCGTAGTAATAAAGTGATAATCTTTCCCGTCCTCTTCCAGAGGCCTTTTAGCTCTCGTGGTAGCAGAAACAGAAAAATTTATGGAGGGGAATTGAGATAAAAGATGTTTTACCAGGGTAGTTTTTCCAGAACCAGATGGTGCCGTTATGATAATTACTGGCCCATTAATTCTTTTTTGAATGAGCTCAGAGGACATTGGCTACTTGTTCTTTGATTTTTTCAAGTTCGTCTTTCATGGAAATTACCAGCTTTTGTATAGCCGCATGATTAGCTTTGGCCCCTAGCGTGTTTATCTCTCGACCTATTTCCTGCGTAATAAATCCTAACTTACGTCCTTTTGATCTCTCTGGCTTCTCCAGTTCTTCCAAAAAATAAGCACAATTTTGCGATAACCTGTGTTTCTCCTCCGTTATATCCATTTTTTCCAGAAAATAGATAATCTCTTGTTCAAACCTGTTTTCATCTATCTTTTCTTTTCCTTCGTATTGGGCAAGATTTTCTCTTAATCTATCCTTTACTCTCTGTATTCGTTCCGGTTCATACCCCGGAACTTTTGAAAGGGAAGCTTCTATATGTTGAATCCTATATTTCATATCCGTTTCAATCGACTGCCCTTCTTTTTCCCTGTAATCATTAAGTTCCTTAATACAGTCTGCAACAGTTTGTAAAACTTTCAGCCATTCTTCTTCTGAAAACTCTTCCTCCCCAGTGGCTACAACATTCGGTAACCTTAATATGGATTGAAAAAAATCTACTTCAACTAAACCTAAAGTATTTTTTAGTTGGTTTAATTCCCTGAAATATTTTTCAAAAAGAACTTTATTTATAAGGTTTTCCGGATCGTCGGTTTCACAATGAATTTCCAATACCAAATCAATTTTTCCTCTTTCGAATTTTTCGGACAATATTTTGCGTATATCCGCTTCTTTATTTCGGAAGTTTTGAGGCGTTTTCGTGCGTAAATCGAAAATCTTACTATTGAGAGACCTAATCTCTACGATAATCGTTTTGTTCTTCCACGATGATTTTACTCTACCAAAACCAGTCATTGATAATAACATAAGCAAATATTTCCCTCCTATTTAAAGATTGAATGAGGAAGCTAAGTTAACAATTATTAAAGGTAACTATCTGTTTAATGATAAAATGAACAAATTTGTTTTTTCACTTTAATTTAATTTAAAATATTATCACTTTTCCTTAAATAATTGGGAAATTAATACGACCTTTGCCCATCTATTAAAAATAAATTTTTATCACAAACCTTTCAAAACCAACAGATATCAATGAGAAAAGCAGATTTGGTAGTTTCCGTTTCTGAGAAAACAGGTGTTCCAAAAGTAGATGTTTTGGTCGCTATGGAGGCTTTCTTTAAAGAAGTTAAGATTTCACTGTCGGAAGGTGAAAATGTTTATATTCGTGGCTTTGGTAGTTTTATTATCAAAAAAAGGGCTAAGAAGATTGGAAGGCACATCAAAAGAAATGTTGCCATCGAAATTCCTGAACATTTCATTCCCGCATTTAAACCAGCAAAAGTTTTTGTTGAACAAGTAAAAAGTAATGTAACTTCGTTGCCTTCAGATGAAGGAATGGAAGATTAATCTTTTATTACGTTTTTTTTCTGGCCTTATGTACAAAGTTCAATATCTTGTTTTGTTTTTATCGGTTTTATTACTCCTGACAATGTATGTTGGTTGCGAAACAAAAGCTTCTGACGTTAAAGAAATGACCAAAACAAGAGCGTTGGTAGTTGAAAATACTACGCGCGAAGTGCTCGAAATATATGCTAAAAAGAAACTTAGTTCAGCTGATCTGCTTGCTCTGGAAAATCTAAATAAAGATTTAGATAAAAATACAGATCTTAATAAAAAGGCAGAAATTGCCCGCAAATTGTCGGCAAAATGGTACGACTTAGGTTTCCCTGCTATAGCTGGCGCTTATGCCGAAATGTTGGCAGAATGGTTTCCAACACCCGAAGCCTGGTCTATTGCTGGTACAACTTTTGGTCAGGCAATTCCTCAAAAAGAGGATGTTAAAGTAAGAGAATTTGCCGCCGCTCACGCAATTACTGCTTTTGAAAATGCCATATCTTTGGCTCCCGAAGATTGGACTAATAAATTGAATCTGGCGCTCGTTCTAACAGAGGTGCCTCCACAGGATAATCCTATGAAAGGGGTTAAAATGTTGTTGGATCTTGATGCAAATTATCCAGATAATGCAAGAATTCTTTTTCATCTTGGCCGTTTAGCCATTCAGACAGGTCAGTTTGAAAAGGCAGTTCTAAGATTAGAAAAATCTCTTAAGCTAGATAATAACCAGCCTCAAATTTATTGCTTACTTGAAAGGGCTTACCGTGAAACGTCTATTTCTGATTTGGCTGAAAAAGCCGCAGAGAAATGTCGTAATTCAATAAAATAATTTTTAATCTCTAAAAAAGAATATTATGCCATGTGGAAAAAAGCGTAAAAGACATAAAATAGCTTCTCACAAAAGAAAGAAAAGATTACGCAAGAATCGTCACAAAAAGAAAAAATAGATAGTCTTTAACCCCTCTGTCTGGGGTTCTTAGGGAATGTATATTTGTTTCCGCTACCATCAGTGGTTAATTAAGTGAATTATCTATGTTTTTATAGATAATTTACTTAATTATTACCCTATTTTTGTTTGTACAGAAACATTCATTTCTGCGCCGTCTTCTAAATTATTCTCTTGTGGAAAAAGAACTTGTTATTTCCTCAACTTCAACAGAAGTGGAAATTGCTTTAATTGAAAATGCTCACCTTGTTGAAATCCATTCACAAAAAGTTAATAATAACTTTTCTGTGGGTGATATCTTTTTGGGGAGTGTTAAAAAATTAATGCCTGGCTTAAATGCCGCTTTTATTGAGATAGGTCATAATAAGGATGCTTTTCTGCATTATACAGACTTGGGTCCAAAACTAAAATCTCTTACCAGATTTACGCAAGCAGCTGCAAATGGTAGCCAAAATACGCCAAGTCTGGATAATTTTATTTTAGATCCAGAAATTTTAAAGACGGGAAGAATCGATCAGGTTTTAGCCAAACGCGACCTTCTCCTCGTTCAGGTACTAAAAGAACCTATTTCAACCAAAGGGCCGCGCTTAAGTTGTGAAATTACTATTCCAGGGAGATTTTTAGTCTTAACTCCTTTCTCTGATATCGTTGCCGTTTCTAAAAAAATTGCCAATAATGAAGAGAGAAAAAGACTTAAACTTCTCATAGAAAGTATTAAACCAAAAAACTTTGGTATCATCGTTCGTACCGCCGCAGAAGGTAAATTAGTAGCGGATCTTCATGAAGAGTTGGGCTTTATGATGGGTAAATGGAACGATTTGTTCTCCTCCCTTTATAAAGGTACCGCTCCAATGAAATTACTTAGTGAGCTTGACAAAACCTCAAGTATCTTAAGAGACCTTCTTAGCGATTCTTTTAATAAAATACTGGTGGATGACAAAGACCTCTATCAAAGTATTCGAAATTATTTAGCTACCATCGCCCCAGATCAAGTAGGTATCGTTCAGCTCTATAAAGGTAATAATCCCATTTTTGAATCAATGGGCATTATTAAGCAAATTAAATCTTCCTTTGGTAAAACTGCCTCCCTTCCAAGTGGTGCTTATCTGGTCATCGAGCATACTGAGGCCATGCATGTCATCGATGTAAATAGTGGACATAAAATGAGCTCCCAAAATGCTGATGAAGCTATTATGAGGGTTAATGTAGAAGCTGCAGCTGAAATTGCCCGCCAACTTCGATTAAGAGATATTGGAGGAATTATTATCGTCGATTTTATCGACATGAAGAATTCAGAGTATAAAAAAGATCTGCTCAGTGTTATGAGGGCAGCAATGAAAAAAGATAGAGCTCAACACACTATCTTGCCCTTGAGTAAGTTCGGCTTGATGCAGATTACTCGTCAAAGAGTTAGACCTGAAGTGAAAATTGATACAACAGAGGTTTGTCCAACTTGTAACGGAACTGGTAAAATCAATCCTTCTATTCTCATTGTCGATGATATAGAACGAGATCTGAATTTTATCTTTCAATCCAGACCTTCAGCTAAAATTACTATCGTTACCCATCCCTATATCCATGCCTTTCTTAAAATGGGGTTGTATAGCAAACAATTGCAATGGTCTTTTCGTCACATGAAATGGATCAAAATATCCCCATCCAATGAACAACATATTTCTGGATATCAATTTTTTGACGAAAATAATGACCAGATTAGATTAAATTCATAGTTCTTCTCAGTTCATTGGACACCCACATCCCGTTTTGCAAGCATTTATTAGGATGGAAATAATTACTAACAGTACAAAAACGTAGTTTATTTTTACTTTTTTCATGGCTTAAAGATAATTTAATATCAGTTTCACACCAAATTAATAATTAGCCTTCAATTTTGTTCTTTTAAAAGTTCAAATTTGTACCACCAATGACAGTCTTTCTAAATAATCAGGCAGCATCAGGAAGTAAATTTTTTCCCGAAATTACTGAACCAGCTATTTTGGTAACTCCTTTAGACTGGGGCTTAGGTCATGCTACCCGGTGTATACCGATTATTCGCTGTTTGTTAGCTCTAAACCAACCCGTTTTATTGGGAGGTTGTGGTGACTCTCTTAAAGTATTAAGACTCGAATTCCCAGATTTACCATTCGTCCTCCTTCCTGAATATAATATGCGTTACCCCAAAGAAAATATGCTTTGGAATGTTGCGCTGAAATTACCTCAACTTCTTTCTACCTTTGTTAAGGAACAGCAAGTGGTGAAGGCGCTTTATAAAAATAATAAGATAAAGGCGGTCATTTCTGATAACAGATACGGTTGTTTTCATCCCGATATTCCTTCTATCCTCGTAACCCATCAGGTGTATCCTATCGTTCCTTTGCCTTCTGTCGAAAAGGGTATTCAAAAATATGTGCAGCTTCTAATAAATCAATTTAACGTTTGCTGGATTCCCGATATGCCTGAGGCTTCTTCCTCGCTGGCAGGCAAATTGGCTCACCCAATGGTGAAAAATGCCAGATGTATCGGGCCCTTAAGTAGGTTGGCTCCTCAAGAGAATTTAATTAACCCTGCGTTTAAAGTGCTCTTTCTTCTCTCGGGTCCAGAGCCTCAACGAACTTTTCTTGAAAATATAATTAGGGAACAAGTAGCCTCTCTCGAAGGAGATTATGCTTTGGTCCAGGGGCTTCCCAATCAGGTAATTGCAGCTTCCTTTAAAGAGGGAAATTTATCCGTTTTCCCTTACGTTCAAGCTAATGAGTTATCTCTTTTAATAGCAAACAGTGAAATGGTTCTCTGTAGAGCTGGGTATAGTACCCTCATGGATCTTGTCTTTTTTGGGAAGAAAGCGATTTTTGTCCCAACACCAGGGCAAACAGAACAAACCTATTTGGCAGACGAATTGCATAAGGCAAATAGAGGTACTACCATTTCTCAAGATAAATTAATCCTGAAGGAAGCAATAAAAAAAGCGGAACTTACCGTCGGACTGCCTAAATACAAACCAAATATTGGAGGGGATTTACTTATGGACGCAGTACAGGATTTGCTTATTCTTTGTGAGAAATAACCTATTTATTTATTTCGTTCATAGCCAAACTAATGCCTAAAGAAACAAACTTTTTTACGGCATCAGCACTCTTGGATATAATTTCATTGAGTTGCTTATTTTCTTCTTCGCTCCATTCTCCAAGAACATAATCAACTTGTACCCCTTTTTGTTCCGGGCGACTTATGCCGACCCTTAACCTTGGATACTCAGTGCCGTTTAGCACAGCCTGGATATCTTTAAGCCCATTGTGCCCACCGTCACTTCCCCGGGGCTTTAAACGAACCGTTCCAAAATCAAAATTTAAATCATCAACAATAACCAGTAAATTGTTTTTGTCAATTTTTTCTTTCTGCATCCAATAATTAACAGCCTTCCCACTTAAATTCATATAAGTGGTAGGTTTTACTAAAATAAGCTGCTTCCCTTTATACTTTATTCTGGCTATATGCGCCAGTGTTTCATTTTGAAATGAAACACTGGCGGCATTGGCTAGTTCATCTACTATTTTGAAACCAATATTATGCCTGGTTTCAGCATATTCAGCCCCTTTATTTCCAAGACCAACAATTAAATACTTCATGAAGTGAAAATTAAACGGCTACATTGTGCTCTCTTAAAGCATCGTTTAGGGATACTTTTTTATCTGTTGATTCTTTCCGTTTTCCAATGATTAATGCCGCAGGTACCTGGTATTGCCCGGCAGGGAATGTTTTAGTGTAACTACCGGGAATGACTACTGATCCGGGAGGAACGTATCCTTTGTGAGTGATAGGTTCTGAACCAGTTACATCTATAATATGGGTGCTTTTGGTTAATACCACATTGGCTCCCAAAACAGCTTCTTTTCCTACTCTTACCCCCTCAACGACAATACACCGGGAGCCAATAAAACAATCGTCTTCAATGATAGTAGGTGTTGCTTGAAGAGGTTCAAGGACTCCGCCAATGCCAACGCCACCACTTAAATGCACGTTTCTGCCAATTTGGGCGCATGAACCTACCGTTGCCCAGGTATCAACCATCGTACCGCTTCCAACCCATGCCCCAATGTTTACATAAGAAGGCATTAAGATGACCCCTTTTTCTAAAAATGATCCATGTCTTGCAATCGCATGTGGAACTACCCGAACTCCCTGTGAAGCATATCCTTTCTTTAAGGGAATTTTGTCGTGAAACTCAAAGGGGCCAACTTCTATCGTTTCCATTTCACTAATGGGAAAATAAAGTACTACCGCTTTTTTTATCCATTCATGGACTTGCCAATTTCCTGACTCGTCAGGCTCGGCAACTCGCAATTTGCCCTTATCCAGTTGTTCAATAACAGAGAAAATAGCTTCTTTTGTGCCACTTTCCTTTAAAAGCTCCCTGTTATCCCAGGCAGATTCAATGATTTGCTTCTCCTTAAGCATTCTTTATTTATTTGGGTATTAATTAAAATTCTAACCTGGCTAAACGAAGTCTTCCCCGCCTTTCACTAGGTATGATGATACGCTGGGCATTGACCTGTAAGGCGTCTTTAAAACGAAGTCTTATTTTTTGATTTTCAGTACTTAAAATACTTTTTCGTTCCGATTTTCCATCGCCTCTTAATAAATATTCACTTACTGTGTTCTCATATTTTATCTCATCATTAAAAAGAAGATGCAATTTTTCAGGCGTCCGAAATATGAAAAAAGAGGAAAATGCCCCCATATCATCTTGGGAATATTGTTTCTTATATAATACAGACTGCCAATGAAATTCCCCGTCTGGATTAATAGCTATGATGAATATATCGTTGTAATAGTAATCTATTATGCTGCGGCTGAAATTGTCATACATCATCCGGTTCATATTATTGATCCGCCGCTCCATATCCTGCGATTCTTCCCCAACAATTAATAGACCCCCATCTCGTCTTAAAATAAGATCAGATATGTTAATATTCATTATGCCCCGGTTATTTCTCGAATCTTTACCCTCTAAATCTGATACAAACCGATCGTTGAATGCCTGTAATTTTGCCTTTTCTAAATTTCCCTCAGGACTAAGATTTACAAGAAAATATCCCTCCGCTTTTTCAGGATTCCTATTATAATAGAATCCCGATGCAATTAATTTTTTATTCAGATTATCAAAAATGAAGCGTGCATCATATACTACCTTTTCTCCTAAATGTATCGTTGAAATTTTAGGTCCAAATTGTCCTTTACCATAAATGATTAGCCTGAAATGACCCTCCTCTCTTCTTTGTTTATATATACTCTCCTGGATAAAAGAATACATATTTCCTTCATTATCAATAGTTACTGACATTGGATTGTCAAAATTACTATAGCTGTCAATGACTATTCGCTTCTCCCATAATAAGTCCATCGTTTCATTGTCAAGAACAAAAGCGTGTAGCTCATTTCCTTTGTCAATCGCATAAAATAAAACCTTATTCCTGTCCTCTGATATAACCATTTCATATTCTGGAAAGAATACCACAAACCCCATATTAATTAGTGTGACTGAGTCTTTCAGATTAGCTGACGCGTCATATCTATGCGCACGTAAATACGTATCTCCTTGTTGCCTGACTTGATAGATTAAGGTGAAATCACTCTCCCTGACGTTGTAACCCATGATGCCAATCTGCTTCTTCTCAAAATTTAACTCCTTTGTCCAGGAATTTCTCATCTGTTCATCAAAGCCTGAAATTTCATATTTCAGGCCAATGGTACTCATCATTAATGCGTTACCCTTTATCTCTCCCAAAATATCGTACTTTACCTCACTTCGCAAAGGAATTTCATCAGAAACTATCAGCTTCTGGCCAAATCCATAGAAATAAATCAATGTTCCAATAAAAGTCGCTATCCATTTCATATTCATAAATATAACTTTTTTTGACGTAATTATTTCCGCCAAAGGAAACGGTTTATTTAAATAAGTAACTTTATCCTATTATTGTTCAGATAAACATCAAATTGTATGAAAATCTTTCCCGCTTTATTTATTTTTTGTTCTCTTTGGTTCGCTGCTATAGCTGAAAATAGTCCTACTTGGTTGAGGTATTCAGCTATTTCGCCCGATGGAAATTCAATCGTTTTTACCTATAAAGGTGATCTTTGGCTCGTTCCAACCCAGGGAGGGGAAGCAGTGCCTCTTACCTTTCATGAGGCGCACGACTTTATGCCAGTGTGGTCAAATGATAGCAAAACTATCGCCTTTTCGTCTGACAGATATGGTAATTTCGATATTTTTACCGTTTCTGTAAATGGGGGTACACCAAAAAGGTTAACCTATCATTCCGCTCCTGATTATCCTTACGAGTTTACAACCGATAATAAATATATTGTTTTTGGTTCAGCACAAAAGGATTTGGCTGAAAATCGTCAGTTTCCTACAGCCTCCCAACCAGAGGTGTATAAAATACCTCTAACCGGCGGTCAAGTTCAACAAGTATGGACTACCCCGGCCGAAGATATTTCTATCCATAAAAATGGAAATCTTTGGGTTTATCACGATAAAAAAGGGGGAGAAAATGCGTGGAGGAAACACCACGTTTCCTCTATTGCCAGAGATTTGTGGCTTTTTAATCAACAATTGAATAAACATACTAAATTAACGACTTTCCCTGGGGAAGACAGAAATCCTGTCTTTTCAGCAGATGGTAAATCGGTGATTTATTTAAGTGAGCAGTTTGGTTCTTTCAATGTATGTAAATTAACCTTGGACAACCCTTCAAAAGTAGTGCAGGTTACCAAATTTGCTAAGCATCCCGTTCGATTCCTTACTCAATCCGATGCGGGAATACTCTGTTTTAGTTTTGACGGAAGTATCTACACTTTGAAAGATGGTGGTGCTCCAAAATTAGTGGATGTTAAGATCTCTAATGAAAATAGAAAGAATAATGAGCAAATCCTCTCCGTTAAAGGTGGCGTGCGTGGTATGGCAGTTTCGCCCGACGGTAAAGAGGTAGCTTATATCTATCGCGGTGAAGTATTTGTCTCCTCAGTGGACGGGGGTATGACAAAACAAATAACAAAAACACCTGAACAGGAGGTTTCCGTTAGCTTTTCTCCCGACGGAAAGTCGCTGGTATATGCTTCTGAAAGAGGTAACCGCTGGCAAATTTTTGAATCTACCAGGATTCGCGCAGAAGAACTATATTTCTCTTCTTCTACCTTGCTTTCTGAAAAAATTCTTTTTGCAAATGCAAATAATTGCTACCAACCCCTATTTTCCCCAAATGGAAAAGAACTGGCGTTTATTGAAAATAGAATGACCTTAAAAATTTGGAATAAGGAAAGTGGCCAGTTCAGAACTATCTTAGGACAAGACCATCTCTTTGCTATGGGCGAAAATGACCAGTATTTTGCCTGGAGTCCCGATAATAAATGGTTAATCTTTGATTACAGCCTCCCCGGTTCCGCTGTTGGGGAAATTGGATTAGTAGCCGCAGATGGTAAATCAAAACCAATCAATATTACAGAAAGTGGCTTCCAGGATTTTAATGCGAAATTTGCGCTCGGCGGGGAAGCTATCTTTTGGTTTAGTAATAGAGATGGTTTGAAATCAGTAGCTCAAAGTGGCAATAGTCAGTTGGATATATATGCTATTTATCTTACAAAAGAGGCTTTTGATAAATATAATTTGTCTAAGGAGGAATTTGCCCTGGCTAAAGAAATGTCCGATAAGAAATTAAAAAGAGATTCCACTGCAAAAAAAGATTCCCTGAATCTCCTGCAAATTGATTGGAAAAATATAGATAGTCGTAAAGTGAAATGGACCTTAAACTCTACCTCAATTTCTGATGCTGTCGTTAGTAAGGACGGAGAAACATTGTTCTACTTGGCAAGGTATGAAAAGGGTTTTAATCTTTGGTCACTAAATCTTAGAACTAAAGAATCAAAAATTATCTCCAACCTTAATGCTTCCGGTGGAAATTTAACCTGGGATAAGGATTTTAAAAATCTTTTCTTAAATGCCTCCGGGGGTATAATGAAAATTAATCCTGAATCTGGTAAACAGGAATCTGTCTCCATTCAAGGTGAAATGGTTCTGGATGTGGCCGCTGAGAGATTATACATGTTTCACCATGTTTGCAGAAAAACGGAAAGTACTTTTTACACTCAATCTTTTCATGGCGTTCCCTGGAATGATTATAAAACAGATTATTTAAAGCATCTTCCACATATCTCTAATGGACATGAATTTGCAGAGCTGCTCTCAGAATTATTGGGCGAATTAAATATCTCTCACAGTGGTGCAAGATATTCAAATGCCACCCCGCAAGATGACGAAACTGCTTCTTTTGGCGTATTTTTTGATCCTTCTTTTACGGGAAATGGTTGGAAAATTAAAGAAATAATCGTCGGTGGCCCTTTAGATAAGGCTGCACTGAAAATTGGACCAGGCGCTGTCATCACTAGTATTGACGGACTTCTTTTCGATAAAAATCAGGATCTGGCTGCTTTCCTAAATAGGAAGGCTGGTAAAAATGTACTCATTTCAGTGCAAGATTCCGGGAAGTCAGTGGAAATGGTGGTCCAACCCATTAGCCTGGCAGAAGAAAGTCGTCTGCTTTACAAAAGATGGGTGAAGAAAAATCAAGATGAGGTAGATAGATTGTCTTCTGGTCAGCTAGGTTATATTCATATTCCTGGAATGAGCGACGGTGCGTACAGAACGGTCTTTGAGGAAACTATGGGTAAATTTTTTAATAAAAAAGCGCTGGTAGTAGATACCCGATTCAATGGCGGTGGTGATTTAGTAGCCGATCTGGCCACTTTCTTTTCAGGTAAAAAATTTATGGATTATGCCGTAGATAATAGAAGCGCTGGTTTCGAACCTAATTTCAGATGGACTAAACCTATCATCTCACTAGCCAATGAGGCTAATTATTCAGATGGCCACTGTTATGCCTATATGATCAAAGAATTAAATCTTGGTAAATTAGTGGGGCAACCTATTCCCGGTACTTGTACCTTCGCTGGTTGGGAAGTCCTCCAGGATAATGCCATCCGCTGGGGCGTTCCTTCTTTAGGCGTAAAAGGTACGGACGGGAAGTATCTGGAAAATGCTCAGACTTATCCGGATGTTACTGTTTGGAACGATTTTGATAAAATTTCAACAGGGAAAGATCAGCAATTAGAAGAGGCAATTCGCTTACTTTTAGCTGAGTTAAAGTAATGTAAAGGGTTGTCCTCCAGGGTAAAAGACTAATTTGGAATGATCTTTTGCCCTGGAGGACAACATTTTTATAAACAACAACGATTTATTTCTTTTTACTTATCTGAACAGAATATCGAAGGTTAATCAGGTAATCAGCAAAGGCAGCGTCTCCGTTCCTAAACTGACCTGTTAGTTTAGATGTTTCTATGTCGGTAACACTTTGTGGCCTATTTCTTCTCACCGCAATAGGCACACTTAACTGAATATTCGTACCCCCTTTCATATAATTTATTCCCGGCTCAAGAGAAATGATGCTCCCGGGTCTCCTGAATCCCAGACTTCCGCCAAGTACATCTCTAACGGGAACGCCTTCATATCGTGCGCCAATAATACCGGAAAAACCCTTTTGATTACTACCCGTCATGAGCCCTGCCCGAAAACTATATTGATCGGACACAGACATGATTGATTCATTTTTTAATATCGGGTTTAACGTTTCTCTAAAAGTACGAACGCCATTCATCTCTCTTGGGTTTGAAAGATAATAACCAGTAACATAGCCGGTTATACCCGAAAATATGGATTGGTAATATTGAAAATCTAAGGATATACCAAAGCCTCCGTCTCCCGGTTGTATAGATTGATCTACTGGACGTACCTCGGAACCACCATTAGGCCCCACATTGTAAAACAGATCCAATGCCTGGTAATTTCCAGTGGGTAGCTTTACGGAAACCCCAGCAGCTAAAGCACTCTTTTTTCTCCCAGGTGCAATCAACCAATAGCCTAATCCTAGTCGAATATCTCCTAAGCCTCTTGAAAATGTAGTCCTTCTTTCTTTTCGCCCGTGTTCATATAAGGAAGAGCGGGTGTTAATTACAAATGGAATATCACTGGCGAAGAATAATCTTTCTGTTAACCCATGTTGTACACCTATATTGAAGGCACTGGTGTGGTTGATAACCTCCGTTCCATTTGCTACTCTATCCGCCTCTTCTTCCAATCCTCTAAAATGTCGAAACGATTTAAAATATCGAAAATCTCCGGAAATATTCCATGCTCCTTTTAAGCCAGCCTCAGCATGGCTATTAGGATTTAAACAAGACCCAACGCCTCTTATGGCAACACATCCCTGACCTTGTAAGGAAAAGTTCGTAAGGATTATTGAAAAAATTAAGATAAATTGTTGTTTCATTTTTACATGTAATTTTATATGGCAAAGGTCGGTTTTTTACCCGGATTTTGAGGCTAATGAAAAACGATTAAAAGCGAATGATAGGTTAATGTTTCTTTACACTTACTCTTTTGTCTTATTTTACATACTTAATAATTTTAACGCATCTTAAATTAGGGTTCCTTGAAACGTTTTTACTTCGGCTTAATTTTGTTTAGCCTGATTGGTTTAGGTGTAGTCCAATACAGGTTTTTTATACTCAGTTTGCAATTAGCTAATGCCAGATATTCTATTCAATTAAATGAAACTTTGGGATTGGTCGGTAAGTATTTATATTTGGAAACACCACTGACCACAATGGTTTCCTCAAGCTTTAAAGGAAAAATAGCTAATGATGAACCTAATAAAATGTATGATAATGCAGCAGCAATTCAATTAGAGCAGTTTTTAAGGAAACGATTTGAAAAGGTCGGAGTAAAGGTTGATTTCGCTTTCGCATTGTATAATATGCAGGAAAATGTGGTATTGCTCAAATCATCAAATTATGCAAAAAATTCTCCGCCCGATTTTTCAGAACCTCTGGACGGATTCTTAAATTATCAATGTAATTGCCCTATAAGCCTTTATATTCAAAACAAAAATCTGGTTCAATATTTTTTAGCAGAGTCGAAAAATATTTATCTTCCCGCATTAATCTTGATTTTCTTGCTGTTGGTTGGCGGAATTGGTGCCTTCGTGGTCTATGAAAAAGTACAATTTCAGGCAAAATCAAAACAAGATTTTTTTAACTTCTTGACCCATGAATTAAAAACACCTGTTTTTACAATGTCCATTGCCTCTAAAATGTTAGAAAATTATAATCTAAATGAAAAAGCCTTAGAAGCTGTTCATATTATTAAAACAGAAAATAATAAACTTAAAATTCAAATCGAAAGAATTTTGGAAATGGTGGTCGCCGATAAATCTATGCCCCAATTAGAAAAAGTTAATATCGATCTTTATCCATTTTTTTTAAGCCTGGCAAATGATTTTTCTACCCAAATTAGCCAGGATCCATCCATCCGTTTTTCTCAACAGATAGAAAAATTTTCTCGTTCTATTTTAGCAGATAAACACTACTTACAGAACGTTTTTATGAACCTTTTGGAAAATGCAAAAAAATTTAAAACAGGTAAAGTGCATATTCAGCTTATCGTAAAACGTGTTAATGATGAAGTTTTTATTGATATTATTGACGATGGGTGGGGTATTGAAAGTAAATTCCAAAAGTTGATTTTTAAACCTTTTTTTAGAATCAAACAGTCAGCAAATGTTCAAGGCTATGGCCTGGGTCTGAGTTATGTTAAAAAAATGATTAAGTTTCATCAAGGTAAATTAATTTTGCATTCAACGCTCGGAAAAGGAAGTAAATTCACTGTAATATTACCTTTAATTAAAGACTAACTATATGATTTATAAGGTCTTATTGGTTGAAGATAATGAAAATTTAGGCTATATGCTCAAAGAATACCTGGCTATGAAAAACTTTCATATAGACTGGGTTACCTCAGGAAGTTCAGCTAAAATTTTTCTGAAAAGCAATAAACCAAATTTAATTATTCTGGACGTCGGTCTTCCCGATATAGATGGTTTTCAATTGGCTCAATGGATAAAAACGGAGTGCCCTTCTGTGCCTTTCCTATTTCTTACCGCGAGAGTATTGAAAATTGATGTTTTAAAAGGTTTTAATTTAGGTGCGGAAGATTATATCAAAAAACCTATTGATGAGGAGGAATTAGTAATGAGAATGATGGCTATTTTAAATAGAACAAGCAAAGAACCTGTTATTCCAACTTCCAATCTAAACATTGGCTTATATCATTTTAATAAAAACACAAGAGTTTTATCTTCCCCAAATGCAGAGAGAAGATTGACGGCCATGGAATCAAAACTATTGGTTATGCTGTCCCAAAAGTTGAATCAAGTGGTGGAAAGATCCCTTTTGTTAAATGAAATATGGGGAAATGATGACTATTTTTCAAGAAAAAGTATGGATGTTTTCATTTCCCGCTTACGTAAATATTTAGCAGAAGACCAAAATATTAAACTTTTAAATATTCACAATACTGGTTTCATTTTGAACGTCGAAACCGGAACGGTTTAATAATCAAGCAAATTCTTTTGGTGAAAATACCGTGTAATTCGATACATTAACAGTCCGGCAGGCCCAAACATAAAGGTAAATAGAAAACAAGGCACTAAAAACACGTGTTTTATATTTGCTTTTTGGCCGTTGTCCAATATATAAAGTCCTACCATGAGATCAAAAGCTAAGTAGTGAATCCACCCAAGTAAAACAGCTTGTTCACTTTGAAATAAGGTCATTAATCCCTGTAAAGTGCTGAATTCTTTGAAATCGTCCATCTTGAAAGTGGAAAATACCATCCAGGCGTAAACCACCGATAGTAGAAAAATGGTAAAGCCAAATACGATTCTTCTGGTATATTTCATATTTGGTAAAAATATTATGAATAACCAAGTGAGTAAGGCAAGTAAATTGACTGATTGGAAGGCCTGTGCATAATTCATTTTCCAGAGTTTTTTTTGTTTAAATAAGATTGATAATATTCAAATACCTGGTTGTCGCCCATTCCAAGGTCTGGGAAGAAATCGGAAAATACCTTGAATAATTCCTGAAAATTATCGATACCGCCCTGGATTAATTCTTCTACTTTTTGCTGGGCTATTCCTTTTCCTTCTTTAGGAAATAAGGCAATCCACCTATCTATAGATGCTCTAATCATCGGAAATCCTTCAGTGTTTAAGATATTTAAGTTACTTAATCCTTCAATGTCCGCATTTTTACACAGATTCCATAAGGTTATGGCTATTTTGATTTCTTCTTCTTTCAAATATACAGGTTCATACTGAGCGTTCGCTAAAAAAGTGACGGGATAATGCCCAAATGTTTCTTCGGAAGGGTAAACTGGCGGATAAATGATACCTATTTTTGATGCTATTCTTTTTTGACAAATGAAATCAAGCAAAAACCAACTATTTATTTGACAAAACAAATCGGTACCAAACCAAAATAGAATGGTGTCCTCCTTTTTCGCCTTAGTAAGATTATCTAGGGGTAAAACGGTCTTTTTCTTATAATCGGTCAAGGAAACTTTCCAAAAATCAGCACGTATTTTCCAAAATTCCTCTAAAAATAGATTGGCTCCCAGAGGTCCATGTAGAAGTGCTTCATTCATGACCACCTTTTCTCCCTTTATTTGCGGGGGAAATTTTTCATACAAGCACATCCCATTTAGGATATGGTATTCCATATTATCTTTTTATGGTTTTTTCATAAAGGTCAATCCAATCGTAAGGGCTCATTTTCTCAATCAGTTCTCCGATGAGTGCATAAGGTATTTGTTTTTTAAATCGTACGCAGCTCTTGCCCATATCTAATTTGGACGTTGCATGTTTTGGATATTCTGCCTGAAACCACTG
>BJGN01000032.1 GCA_014190515.1 Bacteroidota bacterium | reverse complement strand
CAGCAGGACTTACTCCTTCGTATTTATAATAAATTTTTGCGGGGGTGTCTAATGCCTTTTCCAATTCATAGGCTCTGTAAAGAGGTGACGGACGCCAGATAGCGTACAAATTTCTTACCTCGTCGGGTATTTCAACCCATTTTTCACCAGTCACCTCCTGTTTTATGAGTTCCATAGGGAACAAAGGTGCTAACGCTTCCGGCCCAATAGGTTGTAATGTCCCTGGGTGAAGTGGAGGTAGTGGTTTATTCGCCATACTGGCAGTGATATTATACCAATGTTCGGGCATTTCTTTTTCACTCAAAATAAACTTTCGGGTTTTCATAGGTTCTACGTTTAATGATGAATTTTTTATTGTCCTAATTTAACTATTCTATTTTGGTTTTTTAATCTTTTTCATAAAATTTTGCTCATTTCCTTACTATATTTACAATTTTTATGCCTAAAATATTTTAAATTATCATTAAACTTTATTTGAAAGAAAGTGGCGCGTTGAACATGGTTCTTGCGACCTTAAGTTTTGCCCTCATGGGGGCGTTAACCAAGTTACTGGGTAATAGATATCCTTCTGTTGAATTGGTTTTTTTTAGGAATTTCATTGGATTAATTATTATTCTTGTTTCGATATATCACAAACCACTGATTCAAATAGGCGGTAAAATAAAATTATTGTTGTTTAGAGGAACCATTGGTGCGACCTCTCTATTCGCTTTTTATTATTGTCTTACTAAAATGCAGTTGGCCGTAGCAAATACTTACAATTTGACCTACCCCTTATTTATAGGTTTTTTTTCGGTTGTACTGCTAAAAGCTAATTTGTCCTGGAAGCAATGGCTATCCATCATTATTGGTTTTGCCGGGGTTTTATTTATTTTTAGACCAGACATGAATTATCCGGTAAAGTACCATCTGGTTGGATTGTACAGCGGGGTGGGGACCTCATTAGGTTATTTATCCATTCATTACCTTGGGAAATATTACGATAGACGAACTATTTTACTCTCTTTTTTAGCTGGTGGACTCATTCTTAGTTGTTTTTCTTTTTTGGTGAGTGCTTTCTATCAGAATCCATCGTATGATTTCTTTCTTGCCTCATTTATCATACCTCAAGGATATGACTGGCCTTTAATACTATGTATGTCTGTCATTGCGTTAATTGGTCAGTCCTTCGTAACTAACGCTTTTAGTTTAGGAAGACCGGCCGTAATGGGCACCCTTAATTTTTTACAAATACCTTTTTCATGGATAGCAGGTATAATGTTAGGTGATGCTAATTACAACCTTTCTACCTATATTGGTATTTTCTTAGTATTATTAAGTGGAATTTGGATGTCTCAACTTTCGAATAATAAGTAAATACTTAATTTTGTTAGATTTTTAAGATTAAAAAATGCAATCATGAAATCGATTTATTTTTTTCAATTACTGGTTATATCCCTTTTGTTGGCTACTTGTGCCAAAAATCCAGTGACAGGAAAAAGGGAAGTAATGTTAATGTCAGAAACAGAAGAAATAAAATTGGGAGCTGATTCTGACCCAGAGATAGTTGCAGAATTTGGGGTCTTTGAAAACCCTGAGCTCCAGGCATTTATTAACGAAAAAGGAAATGAAATGGCAAAGGTCAGCCATCGTTCTTCCCTTCCTTTTCATTTTAAAATATTGGATTCGCCCGTAGTAAATGCTTTTGCTCTACCTGGTGGTTATGTTTATTTCACAAGAGGCATATTGGCGCATTTCAATAATGAAGCTCAATTTGCGGGGGTGTTAGGACATGAAATTGGTCATGTTACTGCAAGACATGGGGCAAATCAATATAGCAAGCAGATGTTGGCAGAAATTGGACTGGCCATCGGGGCCAGTATATCAAAAGAATTGGAAGCTTTTGCTGAAATTGCTGGTGTTGGTTTACAATTACTTTTCATGAAATATGGCAGAGAAGATGAATCTCAATCTGATGAGCTTGGGGTTGAATATGCCTCAAAAACTGGGAACGACGGTTACCAAATGGCAGATTTTTTCAAAACGTTAGATAAACTTGGGGGGGAAGGAGAAGACAGAATGCCGGCCTTTTTAAGCACTCACCCTGCGCCTCTTGATCGTTTTGAAAAAGTAGGAGAGCTAACAAAAATCTGGCAGGAAAAACTGCCAAATAATTCTTTTTCAGTAAATAGAGATTCCTATTTGAGGAGGATTGACGATATGCCTTATGGTGAAGATCCCCAACAGGGGTTTGTTGAAAAATCAGTATTTTATCATCCCGCTTTAGCTTTTTACTTTCCTGTTCCAAAAGATTGGACCCTAACAAATACCCCAAGTGAGGTCGATATTACGGAAGAATCGGGAGATGCATTACTCATTTTTGATTTAGCCAAAGAAAATGATTTTGAATTGGCTTTAAAAGAAACCTTAGATGAAAACGAATTGGTAGTAGTAAGGGATAAAAACAGACGTATAAATGGCTTTCAAGCCATGGAAGCTGAGCTTAAGCAAAAGACTCCTGAAAGTGGTGCAGAACCAATAACTATAAAATTAGTTCTTATTCAAGATGGTAAAAATATGTTTAGGTTTCTTGCCATTGCCCAGGGTAAAGAAGTAAAAGTTTTTAATGCTGCTATGGATAATGCAATAGATGGTTTTAGTAGATTAACGGATAGGGAAAAACTAAACAGACAGGTTGAGCGCATTCAAATAGTTAGCGTCAAGAGAAGTGGTACGTTTGAAGAGGTGTTAAAGGATTACAAAATGCCAACCTCCAGGCATAAGGAATTGGCTATATTAAATGGTATGGAGCTTACAGATCGAGTTTCGGCTAATATGCTGGTTAAGATTATAAATAATATTAAACCAGAATAATTCTTTGTTTGATGTTGAAATATATTGGTTTAGTCCTTTTTTTATGTTGTTTTTTTTCTCTGAAAGGTCAGGAAATTAGCTCCCCCCTGACGAGAGATACATCTTATATATACAGGGGACAGCCCAAAGCAGCTTTATATTTTGGGACGGATATTAGACAAAAGGCCTTCATACAACAATGGAAATTGTTTCTAAAGGATAAATTAAACACTACCTTAAAAATTGATTCTAAAAATAAAACGGAGATAAGGTATATTTCAAATGAAATTAATTCCCTTACTTTTTTTGGTGGTACTCCCACGACAATACATGTTACTTATGTTCATATCCATAAAGATTCTTTAGGGTGGATTTTGTTCCCAAAGGAGGAAGAGCAAATAGAGAAATGGAGGGGTTTAGCGAATCAATTTTTGGTTGACAAATTACCCTTATTGTATAACAGTGAATTTGAGATTTTAAAAAAAGACATTCATTTTTTAGAGAAAGAACTGGACAGTTATAGAAATAAATTGATAAGTAACAGAAAGTTGATAACTAAACTGGAGAAGGAAAATTTTTCATTGGAAGGCTTAATATTGGAGGAAGAGGATTCCATGCGGGAAATGATTAAAAAATGGTCCGATAAGATGAAAAAATGGGAAAAATTAAGGGCGGTTCCCTGAATTATTTTTTACCGCTTCATAAATAAATCTCATCCCATCTAAAGTTAAATTGGGATCGATTTCATAGAAAAAATCCTTCAAGGGGTGTAATATTGCCGATAAACCACCTGTAGCAATAACGGGAAATGGATGGTTCAGTTCTTGTCTAATGGCCTCTATGGTATATTTTATTAGACCTATGTAACCAATGAGTACGCCACTCTGAATGGCTTGTACTGTGTTTTTCCCCAGGACGGAATCAGGTAAAATAAGTGGAACCTCAGGAAGTTGAGCGGCGCCTTTAAACAGAGATAAACTAGCCGTTTTTAAGCCTGGGGCAATAGATACCCCTAAAATACCTGACGATTTACTCACGGTGGTAAATGTCAATGCTGTGCCAAAATCAATGACAATACTATCAAACGGATAACGATTAAAAACAGCATAAGCATTCGAAAGGATATCAGTGCCAATTTCGTCTTGTGCAATGATGCCCATTTTTAATGTTGAAAAGTGCTGTTTGCCAATAAGGATTGGATCTACCTTAAAATGTGCTTTCAATGCATTTAGCCATAGCGGGATTAAAGAAGGAACTACGCTACTAACTACAATATCTGTTATTTCAGATGTTTTTATTTCCCGTTCTACCAATATTTCATGTAAGGCATGGGTATAAAAATCTTTATCATCAAGAGTAGGATGAGAAGAAAATCTCCAGATTTCGCTCCATGCGTTATTCTGCCAAATACCCGTTACAATATTGGAATTGCCAATATCTACGGCCAATAACTTTCCTTTCATTTACCCATTTTTATATTCGACGTCCAAAATATTAAGATTATTTGGATTTCGTTCAGTTTAAGAATTTTTAGTGAGTTAAAAGAAGATTTACATTGCAGGTAAAATGCAAAAAAACAAAGTTATTAATAATATCCAAATAACACCATTGAGTTAAATAACGCAAAGAAATGAGATAAACATTAAAAAAATGGTGAAAAACATTGACCGGCATTAAATATACTTTTAAAAGAGCCACATTAAAAAGCTTATTCCCCTGATACATCGGTATCGGCTATTTCCACAACGATAAGCCATTTGGGTTGTATTTTATTTTTTTCCAGTGCATCTATCCATGCTTGTTGAGTACTTTCAATTCGTTTACCTTTTCTATTCCATATTTCAGGACTGCAAAGGCAGCCTAAAGAGGGGGTACAAGGGAAATAGGATTCATTATTATACAGTGCAGGATCAATCGTTGTGCCATGAGCAATAATTTCTGTTCTACCCATTTTTCCAGCATCGTGTGCTTCCCAAAGGGAGGGAAAGTCCTTTATCAAAGGATTCAGTAGGGCCTCATAGGAAATAGGTGTTGCTTGCTGTCCATAAAAAAATGAGGAATTATTTTCATAAGGCAGGACCATTTGTACATTTTTCGTTGGTCCAATCCACTCATTTGAAGAATAATCAAAACCAGTTACTCTATATAAACCCTGTGGTGTATTACCATTTGTGATGTAATATGGCAGATTTGAAATAGATCGTGCCAGTTGTTTAAATTTCAGAGGTTTACCATTTTCATCTGCTAACCACGCACCATTTTTTTTCCTAATCATAAGAAATCCGGGTTTACTCCTGTCGGTAAATTGAAAACTACACAATATTTCTTCGCCTGGTAGAAAATTGTCATTGGAAAATAAATCTATGCTTGGGTAAACAATCTTTTGGATTGGCCATCTTTTTTGATAGGCACGATACCAATCTGTCTGGTAAATGGTATGATTTTCTGTAATTTCTGGAAATAATTGAGCGACAGCCAGGTATTCCAGTGCCATGGCTTGATTTTTAGCATTTGCCAATGTGTGCCAGACGGAAATGATCTGGTCGTTAAATTTAGAAGGATAAAGCGTGTATAGCATTTCCAGAAAAGCTCTTTGAAATTCAGCATCAAAAGAGGATAAATGGGCAATAAAATATGGAATCCTTTCCTCCCATTTTTGGGGAGGGTAAAGCATTAGCTCCATAGCCCAAAAGGCTTTTTTCCATAGATTTTCCGCTTTTTCTGGGTGTAATGAAAGGGATACCAGAGAATCAATTTCATTTTTTAGTTCCTGGGTGATATTTTTTCTTGCCTTAGCACTGGCAAATGAAAATGGTTTATCCTGCTGTCCCCAAATGGGTTTGATGAGACAAAGAGAAAAAAGGATAATGAATATAAGGTTTGAGAGATGAAGCTTCATTCAAAAAAAATTAAAAATTAGTGAAGAGGTCTCTTTTTTATCATACCGCCTTTAGTATCCTTGACAGGATGTTGCACCACAAAGGCAGCCGGATCAATTTTTTCTATTTCCAGGAGGAGGTTGGTAACTTCCAAACGAGTTACTACACAAAACAAGATATTACTTTCTTTTTCGAAAGTACCCCTGGAACCAAATCCTTTGTCCGATTTAAAAACAGTGACTCCTCTGCCAAGTTCTATGGTAATTTGTTTTTTTATTTCTTCATTTTTGGCAGAGATAATTAATACACCTAAATATTCTTCTACCCCGTTAATTATAAAATCTACTGTTTTCGAAGCAGAAAGATAGGTAAGCATAGAATACATGGCTGTTTCAATGTTGGTCAAAAGGATAGCAAAACTAAAGAGGGCAATATTGAACAAGGCGATAAAATCACCTACGGACAAACTACTTTTTCGACTCACAGAAATAGCTAAAACCTCTGTTCCGTCAATGACTGCCCCACCTCGAATGGATAGTCCGATACCCGCTCCTAAAAAAAAGCCACCAAAAATGGAAATGAGTAATTTATCGGCTGTTATGCTTGGGATAGATATAAAATGAACTAAAACGGCCAGTAATAAAATGGCCAGACTACTTTTTACGGAAAAGGAGATGGAAATTTGCCTGGCGCCCAATATGATGAAGGGAAGATTGACCAAAATAATTAAAAGTGAAAGATCGACATTTGTTATTATTTTCAGTAACAATGACATGCCCATGGCTCCACCATCTAAAAAATTATTTGGAAGTAAGAAGCCTTTTAGCCCAATGCTTGCCATGATTACTCCACAGCAGATGAATATAAAATCTTTAGCATGTCGGGTATAAATAAGTTGGGTAATAAAAGCACTCGGGTTACTAATCATAGAGAAAACATTTTTATTCTATTAAACACCTTATGGATAGTCCTCGGTTTTTGCTTAAGGATTCTTTTGAGGCATAATTAAATTCATTATAAACATATCTTGCCCATGCTTCCGTTCCATTATTGGTAGAACTCCACCATAAGCCATAATAGCCGATGCCAAAAAAGATACCCAGTTCATCGCGATAGCCGCTTGGCAAACCAGTAAAATAGCTTACATTATTAGCCCAAGCGTTAGGAATTTGCCAAAAGGTAATACCTGTCGATTTAAGTTTTCCACCAGCAACATCAAGACCACCCAGGTAACTGGTAAGGACAGTCCAGTCGTTGTCCGATGGAATTTTCCAACCCAGAGGACATAATTTTCTAACATCAGATACGGCAAACCAGTTATATAGTTTTCCGTAGGTTTCGTTATTATCAGACGTGTTATCAATATTTGACCAAGCACCGATGAGTAAGGTTTGCCATAATCCGTCGGGGACCACCTCATGAATGGAGTCACTATTTTGATATTTAGTAACCATTAGATTTTTCTTTAACCATATTTGGGTACCAATTTTTACACTTTGATAAATATTACCATCCACATCTGAAACCAAAGAGGTCGTATTTTCCAATAGCTGATTACTATAGCGCGTGCCTTGTTCATTGGTGGCAAAGGCACGAAAATAATACCTTGTATTTGGTAAAAGTGATGTAATTATGCCTTCGAACGCTCCGGCCTCTGTTCCGTTTATTACCGATTGGTCAAGTAAGGTTGGCAATATTTGAGTCCCGTAAACTACGCCTTTTGAGGTAATATGACCGCCGCCGTCGGACAAAACTTGAGCACTAAAACGAATAGAATTTGGAAATATTTCTGATAATCCAATCATAGATACCGTAGGTAAAACGGCATTTATTGAAGACAGCCAACCCGGATTTCCTGAAGGAGAAATAGTTAAAATTTGTCCAGGCAACCCAGCGGGTAAATTCACCCATACTGAGCCGTTCCACACTTGAATATCTCCGGGGTTATTTCCTGTTCTATTCCAATAAGCTGTGTCAGCCCGGGAAATACCTTTTGCAATACTTACATTAAAAACAGGGTCAATCTCCGCTTTTTCATGTAAGGTGGTATCTGCTACGTTGGTGAAAAGAGCGTAAGGAACGCTTGATAATAGTTGAGTGCCCAAAAGAGAAAAATGGTTTCCACCTTCAAAATCAGCTTCAAGGCGAATAAAGTGAGGAGCATTACCCCAGTTAATATGTTGAAACGATCCTGATAAAATAGTTCCCGTCCCTATTTGTAAGCTAATTAGCCCGGATATATCGGTTGTTTTGGTATGCGATTCAAGGTAACTTACCGTTCCATTAGTACTCCCTTCCAAAATACCTATTTTTAAGGATACTAATTTATTACTCCATAATGCCCCCTCTTTATTCCTAATTATCGACTGAAAATTAATTTTTTCAGGAGCCTGAGCTACAGTTAATAAAGGGAAAATTAAAATAAGACTTAAGATAATACGATACATAGTTTTTATAATTAAAAAGAATGAGATAATAAGCAACTAAAGTGTTGGTATTTAAAAAAAGGAAACCTCCTGATAAGCATCGAATGTAGCCAAACTTTTACCATTACATTATCAACAGCGTTGAAAACGCTTTTTTATAAACTTTGGAACTGAATGATCAGGTTTTTTTTGTAACTCCGACGCTTTAGATAGTAATATAAGTGTTTTAGCACATATATTTTGCAAAAATAATATTATCTAGCGAAAACCTATGGTAGGCCAAAAAAACAACAACCTGACCGAAAATATTCGGGTCAGGTTGCGTGGAAATACATTCAGAATTGCCCTAACCTAAAATACCTACTGAATGTTTGTTTTTTGTTGGGTTAAAGGATAAGTATGGAATAGTATATTATCTAATTTTTGAAGGGATATCATTTTTTCAGTCGATGGAACTAAAATAGAGATCGTATTGGGGCTTCCGCCAAAGGATACCATTCGAATTGGAATGCCCTCCAGAACTTCAAAGATGCCGGGTAATAATTTTTCAGCCTTGGCAATATTATCTCCCACTATACTTATGATAGAAAAATCGTCCTCTACTTGTATTTCCCCAAAAGGAGAAATATCAGTAATGATATGGTTCAGTTTACTTTTATCATCAATAGTAAGAGAAACAGATACCTCAGAGGTGGTTATCATATCAATGGAGGTATGATGTTTTTCAAACACTTCAAAAACGCGGCGTAAAAATCCAAACGCATTGAGCATTCTTCCCGATCTGATGCGGATAGCGGTAATGTTGTCCTTTGCGGCCATGGCGGTGACCAAATGGCCTGAAGTTTCTCTGGAGATTAAGGTGCCAGAGCTATCAGGCGTGAATGTGTTTTTTAAACGTATGGGAATATCTGCATTTTCAGCGGGTATAACGCAGGTTGGATGTAGAATTTTTGCACCGAAATAGGCTAGTTCTGCAGCTTCTCTAAAGGAAACTTTCCGGATAGGATAGGTGTTTTGAACATATCTTGGATCATTGTTATGCATGCCGTCTATGTCGGTCCAGATAATAATCTCCTCCGCTTTGATAGCCGCACCTAATATGGTTGCTGTATAATCGCTACCGCCTCGTTGCAGATTATCAATTTCACTGTTGGAATTTTTACAGATATATCCTTGGGTTATCCAAAGATCATATTGACTATATTCATGCATAATAAAGGATAGCCGCTTTGAAATCCATTCAAAGTCTGGTTCCCCATCTGGTAGAATTTGCATAAAGTCCAATGCAGACAGGAGAGCCGCATTAAAACCGCGATATTTTAGATAAATATGGAAAAGATGGGTAGATAAAATCTCACCTTGTGCTAATATTAATTTGGCTGTTGGTTCTGCAAAAGGAGATGTAAGCGTTAGATTAAGCAGAGTAATAAAATCTTTCAAGACAGAAAACCCCATTTCTTGAAAGGGGAGTTCAGGCAGTAAGTCTCTAATAAACGAATCATATTCCTTTTCAAATTCACGGATGATTTCTTTAGCCCTATTTAAGTCGTTTGATTTAATGGCCAGGTTGAAGGCGACCAGTTTATTGGTTGTGCCCGAAACAGCGGATAGCACAATCCAACGTTGCTTTCCAGAATGAATCAATTCGGCTACTTCCCTCATTCTTTGAGGACTACCGACAGATGTGCCACCAAATTTCCAAACTTCCATGTTGCCGTTTTATTATACAAAAGTAAAAATCAAGAATAGGTGAACCAAAAAATATATCTTTTTTGTACAAAATACTTTACTTTTGTTAAAAATTTAACAATGAAGAAATTATCTGAAATAGTTGAAGAAGAAATAAAGCGTTCTCCCTTTTTGATGGAATCATTGAGAGAGGGATTAATAAATACATCTGCCTTAGCCAGAAAAATACAAAAACCAGTAGAAAAAATAATAGGTAAGGGCGTTCAAACGGGTGCTATTATAATGTCTATTAATAGGTTACCTATTCAGGTAGAGCAAAAACAAGAACCCAATCTGTTGCTATTTATATCGAAATTAAGGGACGTTCGGGTGAGGTCAAATATTGTTGATTATACGTTTGTAGCCTCGGGAACGCTTATCCATGCACAGACGTCGTTACTTGCAAGAGCAGCGGAACTGCCCAAATCGTTTCATTCCATTTCACAGGGGGTTACTGAGACCACTATACTTGTGGATGAATCGTTGGAAAACGATCTGATTCAAATTTTCCGAAAGGAGAAATGCATTGAAAGGGAGAGAGATTTAACCGTTCTTACTTTTTTATTGCCGGCAGAAAATAGGGTATTATATGGCTTTTACTACTTTATACTAAGGGAATTTGCCTGGAATGGTATAAACCTGGTCGAGGTGATTTCTACCTCAAATGAGTTTACCCTAGTGGTTTCCACAAAAGATTTAGATGCAGCATTCAAAGTATTAAGCACCCTCAGGAACGGCTAATTTTGTTTGTTCAAGTTTAGATTTACGAGAAACACTCCTAATAACAGGAGGAATGCGGCAAGGAGAGAATGACCGGTCAGATTTTCGTTATTTAATTGCCAACCTAAAAATACGGCTATAACTGGATTAACATAATTGGAGGTAGCCACTTTTTCAGGTTTTACGTGATGCAATAAATACTGAAAGGCAGAAAAAGCAATAATAGAACCAGCGAGGGTGAGGTAACTGAAGGCCAACCAACTTTTCGGTGATACTTGTTGGAAAATGAAATGAGCGGGCTCATTGTTTATAAAAGAAAATAATAGAAGAATTAAACCTCCGAAAATCATTTGTAAAGAGGCTGAAAAGGATTTGGACGCAGGAAGTCGGGCATTTTTCACAGCCACTGTTCCCCATGCCCAGGCTATAATGGCAGCACTTATGGCAAAAAGACCTTTGAAGGTGTCTTTATTCCAGGGAAATTCAGGTTGTCCGACGAGAACATAGATCCCCGTCATGCCCAGAAGCAATCCTAGAATTGTTTTTGGGTCAGGTTTCCTCCTGTCTAATAACCAAACAAAAAAAACGACCATGACTGGTTCAAACGCAGCCATAAGAGCGGCTAAACCAGTATCGATAAACTGTTCTGCCCAAACCACCATAGCCGTGCCCATAACTAAAAAAAGGAAACCCATTACGGCGGCAGACTTTACGTTTTGCCATTGAGGTAAGGGATCTTTTTTTACAAAACCAATAGCTGCCATAATGGAGCCTGCGAGAAGAAACCTCAAACCGGAAAGTAAAAAGGGAGGAATATCCTCCATGGCTATGAAATTAACTAAATAGGTAGAACCCCAAATAATGTAAATAGCCAGGAAGGATAAAACCACTAAAAAAGGTTGATTTTGGGAAGTTTTCAACCCGGGCGATTAATTAAAATCGTCGTCATCATCACCAGAATCATCTCTTTCGTCATAAGAATCATTATCATCCATGTCAGAAGAATCATCGGCTATATCGTCATCCAGGTCGCTAACATCTCCATAAAGAAGGGCAGAATCATCATCTCCAAAAGCATCTTTGGCTGAAGAAACACCTAATAGGTCATCGTCAAAATCATCGGGATCGACGGCAGGTTTCTTTTTATTTGGGGAAGATTTGCGAATGACGGTAGTGATAATCCTTTTTTGTGGAATCACTTTTTCAATATCTTTTCTTTCTTCAAAAGATTCCTGAACAGGTTTGATTTTCTTCTCCGGGGGTTGTTGTTGTTCAGAAACTTTAGCGGCCATACTTTTGGTAGTCGTCGGCACGGCAAGGAGTCTTCTTTTGTCAATGAGTTCACCAGTAACGATACAAATGCCGTAGGATTTATTTTTAATCCTTACGAAAGCATTTTGGAGATCTTGAATATGGACACGTTGACGTATGGCCATATTATTTAGCATCTCGACATCGTTATTGATACTGCTATCGTCAACCCAGTCGCCTCCGTGCTCATCACTTGTGTTTTCCGTTATCTCAACAATTTGCTCTTGTAGCTCAGTCAAGTGTTTCGTAGCACGACGCAGTTTGGTTTCTATAATTTCGCGAAACTCATCAAGTTCAGCATCGCTGTAGCGCAAAATTGGATTATTATCCATAAGGAGTTTTGAGGATATTGATTCAAAATAAAATGCAAGATTCCGAAGAATTTTTTAAAAAATACAATACTTGAAAAAAAAATGTTCAAAAGTTTTGTAAAAAAAAATTAAAAATTTGATTTTCAGGTGTTTAGGTCATTTTTCTAAATCGTATATCGTACATATCGCTTCGGCGATTATTGAGGGCCTGAACGCTACCGAAGGCATGTAATTCTTTCAACAATTCCAAATCAACATCTGCCACCACGGTCATTTCCGAATTTGGGGTAGCTTCGGCCCGAACACCATTTACGGGAAAGGCAAAATCAGTTGGGGTAAAGATACCTGATTGGGCGTATTGAATATCCATGTTGTTCACTTTGGGTAAATTTCCCACACAACCAGCAATGGCCACGTAACATTCATTTTCAATGGCCCTGGCCTGGGCGCACAAACGCACTCTATTGTAACCATTTTGTGTGTCGGTAAGAAAGGGAACGAAAAGAATCTGGACATTATTTCGGGCATACCAACGGGCGAGTTCGGGGAAACAAATGTCATAATCTATAAGAATACCAATTTTGCCAGCATCGGTGTCAAATATTTTAAGCTTATTACCTCCAACCATACCCCAGGCAGAGAGTTCTGAGGGCATGGGATGGATTTTATAACACCCGTCCCAGGTTCCGTCCCTTCGACATAGGTAACTTACATTCAGCAAATGACCGTCTTCGACAATGGGCATACTGCCGGTAATGATATTGATATTATATGCCATGGCATATTCAATAAATTTTTGCAGCAGAGGCTCGGTATAACGGGCCAGTTCACGGACCGCTTTTGCCTCACCGAGGTGATTAAATTCAGCTAAAAGGGGGGCATTGAAAAGGGCGGGAAAGACAATAAAATCAGATTTATAATCGCTGACTGCATCGACGAAGTATTCCACTTGTTCGAGTAGCGCATTAAAGTTTCTAAAAAGCCTCATTTGCCATTGCACGAGGCCCAGGCGCACCATCTGTTTGCTGTTAGCGCTCAGTTCTTCTTTCCCTTGAAAATAGATATTATTCCACTCCAGGAGGGTAGCAAAATCTTTCGACTCAGTATCTCCTGGCATGTAATTTTTAAGAATTTTTTTTACGTGAAAATTATTGGACATTTGAAAAGTAAGGGTAGGATCATAAATTTCCTTGAGTTTTACCTTTTCCAAATATTCCCTTGGAGTCATCAATTCGGCATAATGTTTATAATTTGGAATTCTACCTCCGGCTATGATGGCGCGTAGATTTAGCTTTTCGCATAAATCCTTTCGTCTGTCATACAGTCTTCTTCCTAATCGCAAACCTCTATATTCCGGTGCGACAAACATTTCAATGCCGTAGAGAACATCACCGCCGGCAAAATGGGAATTGAAGGTATAATTTCCTGTGATTTCCTGAAAGGTATGATTATCTCCGAATTTTTTGTAGTCAACGATAATAGACAGTGCGGAGGCTACCACTTTCCCATCCACGAGCACGCACAATTGTCCCTCGGGAAACAAATCCAGTAATTTTTTGATGTCATCTAGTTGCCAATAATCACCACCTATGCCTGCATAGGCTTCGATCATAGCTTCTTTTAAGCCAAAATAGTCATCGAAATATAAATTTCTTAATTCAATTTTCATCGTTATTCTATTTACAAATGACATTTATAACCTATGCCATATATTGTTTTTATGTAATCGTCACATTCAAAAGGGGCTAATTTCCTCCTTAAATTTTTGACATGAGCATAAATAAATTCAAAATTAGCACTTTCCTCCATGTGATCTCCCCAAAGGTGCTCTGCGATTTTCTCTTTAGTAAGTACCCTGTTTTTATTTCTAATGAGATAAAAAAGCAGATCAAACTCTTTTTTAGTCAGGGTTAACACTTCTTCTTCAACAGTTACCTGATGTTCCTGAGGAAAAAGGACTAACTTCCCGAATTGAATGGAGGTATTAGGCAGATTAAATCTTCTTCGGTTAATCACCTTTATTCTGGCCCAGAATTCTTTCGGATCGATGTCCCGATGTATACAATCATCAGCACCCGTTTCTAAAAATGGAATAATCTGATTAAAGGTACTGAGGTCATAAATAACAAACAGGCCAGATTCAGTATCTTCTAAACGAATCATTTTTGTTATTTGAAGACCTTCGGTAATCTGATCATGTAAAAATAATAAAATAACGTCGTAGGAATGACTATCTATTTTTAATAATGCACTTTTAAAATCAGGTGCAATTTCACAGAGAAACCCACATTTCTCCCACCATTTTTGCCAATTTATTCTGTTTTTTTCATCAGAATCTATTAACAACATTTTCATAAAAACTCAGTATTTTCCTTGTTAAAAAAGCAGGTATTATATTAATTATACAATTTAGCGTGTATTTTCTAAAAAATTCAAAATTAATTCAGATTTCTTCTTTTTTTTTGATTCAAAAAGTGTTTTTTACTCATGAGTAAGAAGAAAAAGGAACCAATTAAAAAGGAGCCACAACTGGTTGATGATACTTTTCGAGCCAAAGGTAAGCGTTTAATGCCTGCGACCGAAAAGAAAAAATATAATAATCCTAAAAAATGGCTGCAAGCATTGGATGAAGAAGATGACTATGAGCAGTAATCCCAATGTTTAGTCAGGCTGTTTCACCCAGGTCTGTCAGATTATTTTCCCCCGGTGAATTCGATCCTATTAATCATTTTTATCCAAAAGCACTGAATGCTACCATCCACCCCATGGTTTCATTTTTTCTGAATCTGGATAAAGACCGTATTGTTAGCAGGTATTGTCATTTGCATCCTTTGGTTAAACCACAGGCACTTAAATCTATTTTATCCTATCAATGCAGTCACTTTTTGTGGGCTGGCGCTGATTTATTGAATGTTACCTCAGCAAGTGGGCGAAGGCAGATGGTTATTATTGAAAATAATTCCTGTCCGTCGGGGCAAAAATCTATGCCGCTGACGGACGACCATCAGGAACAAGGGAGCTATAAAGATTTAATTGAACGAACTTTTTATCCCTACATTCTTAAAAATGCGACCATTGAAGGAGGTCTCGCTGTATTGTACGATAAGAATTTGATGGAGGCCACCGGTTATGCCGCCGTCTTGGCTGATACTTGTATGGAAAAGGTTTATTTAGTGCCATTTTTCGATGAGGATAGTAATTATTTTGCTCGTTTTCAAAAAGGTGTACTTGAAATAATGGATGAAAATGGGCAATGGAAGCAAATTAGAGCAGCCTTCAGATATGTTACCCAAAGACCCTGGACCAGAATTCCGCTTCAAAGTAAAACCCTCATATTTAATCCTATAATTGCTTGTCTGGCAGGGGGTAGAAATAAAATGACGGCAGCAAAAGCCTATTCCGATTTTAACAAGGAATGGGAAACTTTTGGCTTACATATTAATACCCCGCAAACGATATGGGATGTGAAAAAGGAAGAAATTCCTCAATACATTGCTGAGTTTGGAGGACAGGGCGTAATCAAAGTGCCATATAGTAACTCAGGTCAGGGGGTTTTTACCATTGTGTCAGAACGGGAGCTCGAGGATTTCATGAAACTTGAATTCCCTTATGACCGGTTTGTTCTCCAAAGTTTAATTGGAAATTATAACTGGAGTTCCGAAACCTTGACGGGAAAGTTATATCATGTGGGAACGATACCCAATGCAAAGGGAAGAACCTTTGTAGCAGACCTGAGAATGATGGTCAGCTCTACAGCAAATGGTATTTTACCCCTTTGTACTTATGCAAGAAGGGCAAAATTGCCTTTAGAGGATAATTGGACCTCTGACGCCTCCTCCTGGGACATGCTGGGAACTAATCTTTCTTTTAAATTACCTTCGGGTGAATGGGACAGCGATACTCATCGCTTATTATTAATGGATAGAAGGGACTTTAATAAACTGGGAATTGGTCTCGATGACCTCATAGAGGCTTACATACAAACGGTTTTATCCACCGTTGCTATTGATAAAATGGCAGAATCACTCATTTCACCCTTGGGTGATTTAAATAAATTGAAATTTAAACAGGTCAACGATGATCAAGGCCTGATGAATGAAATATTGAATTATGATTGATTTTATGACTCTGAAAGTTGGCCTATCACATTACGTTCATAATATTTTACAGCCTGAATTCGGTTCTCTACCTCAAATTTATAGTATATAGCCTTTAGATGAAATTTTACCCCATTCAAGGAAATATTTAGAATTTTAGCAATGTTTTCATACGTTTCTCCTTCTGCCAATAATTTTAGAATGTCCAATTGTCTAGGCGTTAGTTTTTCCCCTCCGTTGGTTTCCTCTTCCATGCTGGGACGATGATGGTGAACCAGTTTTTTCAAAATAGATGGTGAGAAAAATAAACTTTCATTACAAGACAATAGATCAAAGAAATATTCTTCTCCATAATCAGAAATAAAATAGCCACTTATACCCGATTTAAGTAATGTTAATATAGTTTTTACAGAACAATCTGGCCCAATAAGAATAATCTCTGTATTTAATTGTTTTTTTCTTAATTGCTTCAAATGAAAGCAAAATTCCTTGTTAAATTTTATAGGCGCTTCAATTAATAAATAGTCAAATAAGGCCCGCTTAGGCATGCCGTCTAAAAAAGTACTTACATTTTGAGCATCTCCCAAAATGATGAAATTAGGATTTGAGGTCAGTCTTTTTCGAATTTTTTCGAAACATTGAGATTTATTGTTATGAATAAGACCAAATCTTTCCATCAGTTAATTTTTTCAACAAAATACATTATAAAAAAAATTAATATCAACCTATTCCAATGAATTGGCCTTAAACTAGATGAATTTACAGTAAGTCTGAAATGATTTTGAAGGACTCTAATTAGCCTTTAAAGATGGAAACAATTTGATGCCTCGTATTAACTTCCAACTTTTTATAAATATTCATAATATGATAGCGCACACCATGAATGGTAATATTCATATTGGAAGCTATCTGATTGTAGGTAAGGCCATCGATTAAAAACCGAATCAGTTTTGTCTCAATGTCAGTTAATTTTTCACTTTCTTTTTGAGACTTCCCTGGATTTTGAAAATATCCAATAATCCTTCTGGCAATACTTGCACTCAGCGGGCTTCCTCCTTCTTCTATACAATTTATTAATTTCTCCTCTATTTCATCAAACGAAATACCTTTTACTAAGTAACCAATAGCTCCACGGCTGATCGCCTGAAAAATTCTGTCATTATCAATGACGATGGTGTGAATCACTATTTTGGCATGGGGAAATGCCTTCCTTATTTTTGGTAAACCGTCAATTCCATTGAGGAAAGGTAGATTAAGATCAAGTATGATGACGTCAATGTTTGCATTGGTTTTTGAAAACTTTACGAGTCTTTCCACTTCATTTGTTTCAAAAACAACACTGAACTTCTCGGAATGGTCAAAATGAGTCCTAAAACTTTTGACAATATTCGGGTCATCCTCAAGGATAGCTAATTGATACATTTGATTTAATTTTAATCTATTAAGTTACCAATATAAAAGGTAATTATAAAGAGAAAATCGTTTTAGTTTTTTGATAAAAAAACTAAATGAATATTTAGTCAGGTGGTTTCAAACCTTAACCCGACAAGTCATAAGAAATTGATGAGCATCATTATCAAAATGTATAGTTGCCATCATTCTTTTTGCCCTTTTCTGCATGATATTCATTCCATGTCCTGTTGAAAAAGAGGTCATGCTTCTTGTATCATAACTATTAATTACCTCCAGGGTAAGATAACTTCTTTCGTAATTTATATTGATAATTACCCTCGAATCTGGAGCATGTTTTAAAATATTTTGGATAGCCTCGGTGAAAATCATCATCAGTTGGTGGCGCACTGTAAGGGATAAAATCTTTTCTGAAGGAATCGTTTCAGAAATATGATAGGTCACTTTTATCCCTTTTTCTAATAAATACCTGTCACTAAAGTCTTGAAACCGTATGATGAGGTCCTTAAATTTTTGTTTTCCTAAATCTATGGCCCATATAATGTCTGATATAGCCAGATTAATTTGCTGGCATTCAATGGTAATACGGTTTAATTCATATTTAATATTTTCATTTATTTCCGTTTTATTAGCCAATAATTTATTTGCACCATAATTGATGGAAAAAATCATACTGCCCATTCTGTCATGTAAATCTTCCGCTATTTCAAGCCTTACATTGTGTTCTTTTTGTAATTGTTTTAATTTAATTGATATAAGCAGATAAAGGATAATAAATAATAAAATAAGGAGTAAAATAATAACATACGTTTGTTTGTACCAAATTGGTTTTTGTATGATTTGCAATGATTTTATCTGACTATTCCAACCAGAATAATTTGATCTGATTTGAATTTGCAAGGTGTATTCCCCCTGAGGTAATTTATGGTATGTTATTGGATTCTGCCCTTTCATGTATTGCCATCTTTCATCATAACCTTTCAATTTATATCGGTAGATCTGGTTTTTAAAATCGAAATAATCATCTCCACCCAAATGAATCCTTAAAGGGGAATGGTACCATTTAAGTGAGATGGAACCGCTTGGTGAAAGGGTAAGTTCTTTTCCTTCTTTACTGTCATACACTTTTATATCGGAGATAAATGCGGTTGGTGTTAATGTAAAGGCAGATTTTATTTCCAAAGGATTAAAATAGGTTACTCCTTCTGTTCCACCAAAAAACAGAAGTCCATCTTTCGATTTTAAATGGGAAATAGTATTGAATTCATTACCAATTAAGCCATCATTTGTATTAAAATTAAGAATAGTATTATTTTTTATTTTCACCAGGGATAGTCCATTTGCGGTACTTAACCATAATGTATTTCCGCCATCTATGGAATAAATTGCGTAAATTTCATTAGAGGCAAGACCATCTTTCATGGTTAATCTACTTAGTATTTTATTGGATTTATAGTCATATAAAATAATGCCAATCTGATTAGTAGATAACCATAATTGACCTTTGTTATTTTTATAAATATGATTAATCCTAACCTTTATATTGGATTGAATTTTATTTACACTTAATGGTTCAGTTAACCACCCTTTATGTACATCAAAAATGAGTAATCCTTTATCTGATCCAATAAAAAAGGAACTTGAATCTCTTTTCAGAAAATCAAATAATTGTAGTTCCTTTTCAGTATTTTCAAAGGGAAGTACTTTAATTTGCAGATTTGTTGGGTTAATCTGATACACCCTGGTATTCCCAGCATACATCATATTCCTGCTTTTATCATAATAGGCCCCCCTGAAACCCAGTCCACTGCTGCTTAGTATTTGATTTTGATTATTTATAAATTTGTTTTTTTTAATATCCAGGATATCGAAAGCAATATAATTTTCGAGCGTAGTGAATAGCTTGTTATCTTGAAGATGCACAGGTTTAAAACATATATTTAAGGTACTCCTGGAATTAGGTATTCCATTTATTTTTTTTGATATCCTGTCCCACTCATAAAGTCCGACATAAGTAGCAAAGATGATATTACCATTATCTTTCTCGAGCATTCCTCTGACACTTTTACCCTCCATTTCCTTTAGGGTATTAAATTGAACCGATTTTTCCTTTAAAAGGATAATACCGTAGCCGGTTCCAATCCAAATGGTATTCAATTTATCTTTGAAATATTTTATTTCTCCTTTACCGAATTTCATAAATTCTCTGGTCGGGAAACCAGATGATTTGATAATATCAAAAATGGGAATCCCTTTTTCAGGGAAACCAAAACTAAATTGGTCGTTTTCTGAAAATTTAACTGGAATCCTAAGATTATCCATATTAAAAAAATTCATTCCCAATATTTCCCCTTTGAGATTAATGATTTGCTGAAACCAGTTAATTACGCCGTTTTGATTAAGAAAAATACCTCCCTGCAAATGGTCTTTAAATTTACTATTTAATTTAATGCATCGACCATCAATATCAATAAACCAAATGGTTTTCTGAGGGTCTTCCATGATGAACGAAATATCAGTAATATGAGTAGCCATTAACTGAACTTCATTCATACTATCATCTTTGAAGTAAAATAACTTATTAAAAATACTAAACCATATATTACCGTGATAATCTTTATATAATGCTATTATCTTTTGATTTTTATATATTTTTTTTGTTTGCCTGGATTCCGGATTAAATAGAACAATACCATCCGTTCCTGCCACAACGATATTACCATTTTGATCTGTTACAAGATCAAACACTTCATTATTATCGTCTATGACAGGAATGGAGGAATCTTCAAATCTGGTGCTAAATTTATGACCATCGAATCGGATTAGGCCCATATCACGGGAACCAATCCAGATAATACCCTTCCTATCCTGGGTTATGCCTGAAATATTTCTCGATGGTAGTCCATCATTAATTCCCAGGTATTTTGAAAAATACCTGGTAGAGGTCTCTAATGAGAAACCTTTTTGGATGAACAGAAAAGATATAAAAAGGAAAATCCAGAGGATACGTGAGGTGAACATGTCGTTATCTTTTTTCTGCATTGTAACAAAAAAGTATCACTAAAATAAGAAAACAATTTATAGATAAATAAACTAAATGCTTATCTATTTATCCAGAACTAATTTTCAAAAACATCTAATTATATATTCAAAAAAGTTAAAATGTGTGTTTGATTTTATAAATATTTTTTTTAATTATTTATAATATTTAATTAATTGTAAATCAGTAAATTATTTTTTTCATATTTAAAAAATTATCATATAAAAGCTGTTTTTTATTTAACTAACTACCTTTTTGGGTAGTATAGTCTGGGTGGGATATTATTTGATTTGTGTTAACAAAATATGGTATAACCTCTCAAACTACAACAGATGAAGATCGCGAATCGTATGTTCGTGCTGACCTGCAGCATTATTCAATTAACTATTTCAGGACTTTTAGGTCAAGAATGTTTTGAAACCCATGCCACCAAATATCAGGGTGGATTTCACAGTAATATCATGGTTCGGCCAGATAATAAGGTGGTCATTTGGGGAGATCCTACCCCAATGGGTATTCTATATTCACCCACCTTAGTCCCAATGTTATACGACGGTGCTGATGGTAAGGTGATTGAAGTGGGCACGGCTGGATCGCCGTGGAACGACAATGGATGGGGGCAGGGATCCATGTTCATACGAACGACAACCAAACTTTATGGTTTTGGTATCTATTTTCTTCCCGCGGTTTTCAATACAGGACCTACTCCTTCCTGGGGTACCTCTTTTCAGGATTTAACCTCCCAATTGCCTGCAGGTGTGGGACCTGGTGACATTTATAACATGATTAATTCAAGAGAAAATATTTCATTGATAACACGAAGTGGCGATTTGTGGATAAAAACAACACATGATTTTAATGTTCTTGGAAATGGTTCTATCATTAGTCCAAATCGTAAACAATGGTTCAAGGCAACTATTTCCAAAGTGAAAAAATTTCAGGCCTATCGGGATGCAGCGATTGCCTTAACAGAAAATGGCAATGTTTATGTTTGGGGTGCAGGTGTCTTATTAGGTGACGGTTCGGCTGCCAAAAATTACAATATACCAACCCTGCTGGATAATTTTTATTACGGAAGTAAAACAGCAGTGGATGTAGCTTGTGTAAAAGGCCCGAATTTTTATATTCATACCAGTGATGGCAGGGTTTACAGCTGGGGTGCCAATGGAGTTTCCCTTGGTAATAACAATACCACATCAACTACCCCCAGAACGATAAAATTATGTGATGGTTCGGAACTTTCCGATATCGTAAAAATAGATGGGGCCAATGAGAGTGGTCTGTCTTGCATAGGTTTCCTAAATTCAGAAAACACTTTGTTTAACCTTGGGGAGAATAATTCAGGAATGTTGAGTGGAACTCCCAATTATACCTGTCCTTTAAAGGTGACAAGCTCACTGTTCAGAGATTTTACTTATGGAGGCCATTATACGGTTGGATTTAAATTAAACTCTTGTGGAGAAGGATTGTACTGTTACTGCGGTCACCGTATTAACGGTTCCATTGGCGATGGTAGCACCAATTCTGGTTTTGTACAGGATTATCTTTGTCTAAAAGGCATTTTTGAATTTTTCTGTCTTCAAAGTTCTTATGACTATGGCGATGCACCCGCTTCCTATCACAATGGCAACACCCCCAAAGCAGGGATGAATATAACCCTGAGTTTAGGTGCCACCCGAGACTTTAACCCAGGTCCTGTGCCTGTAGCAGCTGGTGCAGATGCGGGAGGAACGGCAGGGGATGGTGCCGATGAAGATGCACTGGTTTTGCCCATGCCCATTATAGAGGAGGGTTCCACAGACAGTGTCATATTTCAAATAAAAATTAAAAATCAAACCGAGTGTAACGCCAATCTTTATGCCTGGATAGACTGGGATAAAGATGGAAAATTTGAATTAATTGAAGCAGCACCTGCTCAGGTATCCACTCATAATACCCAGGCCTTAACAGATTATTATGTCCGCTTTAAAGCGCCTGGTACCCAAACATCTGGTAGAACTTATCTCCGGTTTTTCCTTTCCAAAAATGGTTTAGCGGATGATGCAAGTACTGCTGCCGTAGATGAAAGATCTCTGGGTGTTTCTTCTGATGGGGAAATTGAAGATTATGGATTTATGATCACGCCTCAACCTGATGGTCCACCCATCATAACAACCCAACCCACAGGTGCCGATAAGTGCCTTGGTCTGGCGCATACCCTTTCTGTAAGTATTGACCAAGCAAAAAGTGGAAAGGTTAATTATCAGTGGCAGAAAAAAGCTATAGGTGCCAATGATAATACCTATACAGATGTACCCAATGCTACAAAAAATACACTGATTTTCAATCCAGTAACCGCCTTGGATGAGGGAACGTATCGTTGCAAACTGACGAATACTTACAAGACAAATAATCCTGGACTTACCTATTCCAATCCAGTTAATCTAAAGCCCATCACAACGGCTGAGTTCAAATTTTAAATTCCACTGTTAACGGCCTAATAGAGAAAATGATGAAAACTACAACCATTTTACCCTCTTCTAAAGTTATGAAATTTTTAATCAGCCGAAAGATGGCCCAACAAGGTCTGACTGGATTAATTTTTCTTTTATTTCCTTTTTTAATTTTTAGCCAGACCTGGACAGGAAATACCAGTGGTGATTGGAATACAGGAACTAACTGGACGGGAAATGCCGTTCCGGGTGCTACATCCACTACCGTGGTGATTCCATCAACGGTTACCAGTGGTCGCTGGCCTAAATTGAGTGCTAATGCCACGGTCGGTATATTGACGATGAATGCAGGTTCCCAGGTCGATGTGAATGGATTTACGCTAAATTCCCAATATGGAACTAACATCACGACAGCGACAATAAACGATGCCAGTGGAGGCAATGGAAGTTTAAATGCAGGTTATTCGGCCTACAACGGCAGTTTCAATATCCAAAATTCTATATTCCATGCAAAGGCACAAATTGAAAGTGGTGGAACTTCTACTGCAAATCAGATATTAATCTGGAGTTGCACTTTTAATAAAGCCTTAACTATTAGGAGTTATGGACAAGCCTTTTTTTGGCTAGGTTCAAATGCGGTAAATGGCGCACCTGCAAATACTTTTCCAAATGTTTACAACGGAGATGTAACTATTAATCATAATGCCACAAACAGTGGTGTCCAAATGGTGGTAGAAGTAGGAAATGTAGGTAAGAATTCAGTGTTTAAGAGGGATTTAACAGTTTATATGAATTCAGGTGCTCCTTATTTTGGTCCCGGAACACATGGTGGAACCCACACCATCGATGGTAATTATACTTTTTATAAGCAAGGAGGGGCTGGAACGGTTAATTTAGGAGCCAATAGTTTAACTTCTGCGGCTTCCCTTACTGTCAAAGGAGATCTCATATATGAAGTAGCAACTGCAGCTACTACCAATACCACTTATCTGGGGGCAAATGGTTCTAATGCTACCGTAGGAACAGTCAATGTATCTGGAATGGTAGATTTAAGGATGAATGCAAATGTAGATGGGCATGATTTTTTTATCAGAAATGTAAATAATAGTGTTTATACCGGGACACCTGGTGATATTGTGGTTCCTTCAAATATAGGAAGGGTTGAAATATCTAATTGTAATCTTGTATTGGATTCCTTATTTTTGGGAGGTGCCGATTACAGTAACGTATTGGATAATAACATAAAGGCTACTGAAATATTCATACCTCATAATGCAGCTTATAGCCGAACCTATATAGATGGTAACCGTTTTAACAGTAATGTCTCACTAAGGCCAAATGTGGCAACTGCTGGCAATGATTACTATGTGAGTGGCTCCAGAGCGACCACCAATACGGGTGCCAAAGGAAATGCATATTTGAAGAACGTTACCATTGCATTAAATAATACAATAAATGGTCAAATACAAATTGGCCGGTTTGGAACGGATAGTATTTATGGTAATTTAAATCTTTCAGCTTGGGGCATTGGCGATTTATTTATGAGCCCTGGGGCCGGAAGGTTGTATGTTGGCGGAAATGCCACCTTTACCCAAAATGGAACCGGGCAAGGTTACCTTTATGTTTCTCCTGATGGAAATGTTGACATTAAAGGTGATTTTAGTATTACTGCACCCAATGCAGTCATTGAATTTAATATGAACACCGGAAAGAAAATTACCGTAGGTGGAAAATTCAATTTTGATGGAAATCATACGGGTAGCCCAACCATGACTTTCGTGAATTTTGAGGTCGCCACCAATGGAGGTATTTTCAAAACAGGTGCTGCAGCGACGGGAGGAACCACTTCTTCGGTCGGACCTGGAAAGTTAATCATAAGAAATAGTATACTGAGAGACAGTATTTATGAAATTTATGATATAACCAATGCAGATATATATGACAGCCAGTTTTTTGGTGATTCCCTGTATCTCGACCAAACAGGTGGGGGGAGTTTCACCTACATAGACGGAAATAAGTTCAATGTCAAGTCTACTGCTTTTGGTATGGATGTCCTGAATTCCTGGATCTATTTCAATTCAGGACTAAGGGCTTCCGGTACTCATCTGGGTAATGCCTATCGAGGGAACGTTTATGTTAAAACGGCACCGGCCTCTTCTACAGTCTATTATAATAGCCACTGGGGGCGTAATGCCATGGATTCCATTTACGGAAATTTCACCGCCGATATGAAGGATCTCAGCCAACTGTGGTTTGCTAATGAAAATGCAACCACTAGTAAGGTGTGGATTGGCGGAAATGTGGATGTGAATGTGTCTGGAACTTCCCAAACTGGTGCTTTTAACGTTACCACCGGTAATGTAACCGTAGGTGGAAATCTTGATGTTTTCTGGCCCAGAGGTACCATAGACTTCACGCCAACATCCCCTAACAAATTTACCGTTGGAGGCACTTTCTCTTTTGACGGTGGAGTCCTTAATGATGTGGTAAGCTATGACTTTCAGTTCTTTGAAGTCGGAACCGCAGGGGGGACTATAAAAACGGGTGTAAAGGCCACCGGTGGTAGTGGCGGAAGTAACGGCCCGGCGGACCTAAATATAAGAAATAGTACCCTTCGGTTTGGACTTGCCGAATTTTATGGCATTAATAGATTTGATATTCTGGATAATAAACTCTACGGAGATTCCCTTTTTGTGGAGATAAATAATGATGGAAATTTTAGTTACCTCGATGGGAATCTTTTCGACGTTAAAACTGTAGCTATTTCATCAACTCGGAAATTAAATAGTAATTGGTTGTATATTGATTCTGGTGCCAGAGTGAATAATAGTACTTCCAATGCGAAGGGAAATACCTATAAAGGTAACCTGAGGGTACTCAATTTGCGTGATTATTCGGGCAGTGCCGCCCTAGTCTTCAGACTCGGCTCTGGAGCCACAGACTCCATCTATGGTAATGTGGATGTATATATGCAAGATTACAGTCAGTTCCTTTTTGCCCATGCCTCCCCAACTTTAAGTAAGGTATGGATAGGCGGAAATTTCAACTTTT
>BJGN01000031.1 GCA_014190515.1 Bacteroidota bacterium | reverse complement strand
AATAACTGAACCATTGAGATCTTCCGGACAATCACTTTTTGTGATAGTAGGTTTTGCAGAAAAAGTATTTAAAAAGATGGGTGCACCCACAAAAGTACAACCGTTGGCATCCCTTATGGAAGGAGTATAACTACCTTCACAAAGACTGATCAATTGCAGACCCGTATTATTTGTGTTCCAATTAACAGTGTAAGCGGCGGTGCCACCAGAAATAGATAGTACAATTCTGCCTGTACATCCACTTTCCTCACTATCGTGTTTTACGGTAGCTTCAACAGTAAAAGGAGTAGGTGTAGAAATAGTGAAGGAACCTTCTTTTTTGGTATTAATCGCGTCCTCCACAACATAATTAATAACACCTCCTCTGAGATTCTCCAGATTAAGAATACCATTTACTGTATTGAAAACCCGGCCATTTAAGGAAAGAGTCAATTTGTAAGGGCTCGTTCCACCACTTATCGTCACTTTGGCTTTACCCGTAGTATCTCTTGGACAAAGAACACCCGTGGTAGTAACATCGACTGCGAGAGGCACTAGTTTATATTCAATAATAATGCAAGTATCTACAGAACAGGAAGAATTATCACTTACTTTCACGCAATATTTGCCGGTGACCAAGGTTTCAATAGTAGAAGAAGTTGCCCCATTATCCCATAAAAAGGTATATGGTGCGGTACCACCTAACACTGAAAGGGAAATCTGGCCATTATTATTTGAAGGAGCCCCCGTAACATGAGTTATTGTAGGCGTTACTCTTGGTTTACTTTGTTCTGTTAAGGTTACGGACAATGATAAGGTTGCATTTTGTGCATCGGTAGCAGTTACTGAATAACTACCCGGACCTAATTTGTTGATATTTTGAACCGTTTGTCCATTACTCCATTTGTATGAAAACGGAGCGACACCACCAGACAGTGACAATGTTACGGAACCTGTACTTGATCCCTCGCAAGGATTTACGACTACGGCAGGTGCAAATTGAAGTTTACGAACCATTCTAACGCAAATCTCTGCTCTACAAGATGATGTATCCCGAACTATCAGGCAATAATTACCTGTATCCAGATTTGATATATTCTTAGTCGTTGCTGTATATGCCCCAGGCCCGGTCCAATTATAGGTTACCAAGCCTTTTGTTCCCTGCACCGTCAAATCTATGGCCCCGTCGTTTCCATTATTTATATACGTTGGTTGAACGGCTGAAATAGATATTCCATCTGTCTGTCCGACGGTTATAGAACGAAATAGTTGACATCCTGTTGCATCTGTTACTGTTACATTATAATTATTTGGAGCAAGGTTCGAATGATTTGCCTGAGAGGGAAGACCTTTATCCCATAGATAGGAATAAGTAGTTTCACCTCCTGTAACCGTCAGCGCGATGGACCCGGTATTCCTACCTAAACAAATGGCATCCACCTTTTGAATAGAAAGACTAAGATTAGACTGTTTGATAACCTGAGGTGTTGAAACAATAGCACAACCCAGCGCATCCGTAAGAGTTAATTGATAAGTTCCCAAAGGAACGCTTTTTAATTCTGGCAGAGCAGATAGCCCACCACTCCATGCGTAAGCATAAGGTTTTCGTCCACCGGTAACCACTGCCTTCAAGGTACCTAATTCTTGATTTGCACAACCTGCATCTGTTTTAGATACCTGAGAAATCAGGGCAGAATCAGCACCTGTTACCACAAAAGTAGCAACGGCATTCAGAGGATTTCCAACATTGGTTACAGTTACTGTATAAGTACCCTTTGCCACATTTTGTAAATCTTTTGATGTCGCCTGATTACTCCAAAGATAAGTAAAGGTTCCTGTACCTCCTGAAACCGAGATACTTATACCGCCTGTGTTGGAACCAAAGCAAGAAACTGCTTTAATGGTTGCGCCAGGTGCTATAACGGGTGGAACTAAGTTACCGGCACGAACGGTTCCCGGAATAAATTGATAAGGGATAGCTGTTTCGTTTTTATCTAAAATTTCTGTAGTAGCCGTTGGGTCGTGGGTGACTCTGGATGAGCCATTTTCACTTAAAATAGTAAAGCATAAATTAAATATCACTGTATTGTTTGGCACAGATACCCCCGCAACATTGGGGTCTAACCATGAAAGTTTAATTTTCCCAGGAAGATTTGTTCCTGTTCCAGGTAAACCAAATTGGGATTCATTTAGTCCAGCAAGATTAAAATCAGATATAGCATCAAACTTTAATCTTATCGGATCATAAGCCAGACTGAACTCGAGACCAAGAATATCTTTAAAATTTAGTACAGAAACAGGCATACAAACCTTATCGCCTACAACCCCTGTTGCATCGCCGACTTTAACGGTAAAATCGGTCGTGTTAACCAATCCTTCTATGAACACTTCACCGTCTGTAAATCCGGGAGTGAGTTTCTTTTGCACACTATCCAGAACTTCAAAATTGGACTTATTAAATCGAATAGGCACTGAACCAGCGCCTTGTGCGGTGAAACAAGCTTTGAAAAGAACCGTATTATTTGCCACTGAAATACCTTTGGTGTCTGAACTGGTCCATGACATTTTGATATTTCCAGCGACGTTGGAACCTTGGCCTGGTAAACCAAAAGAATTAATACTCAATCCTTGTAATCCGAAGCGGGTAACAGAGTCAAAGCGTAATTGAGCAGCGTCATAAGTTAATGTAAATTGAGTCGCTGAAATTCTATTGAAACCTGTTGTGCTAATATCAATACAAATGGGTTCATTTGCTTCCACTGCCCCACCAGTAACCTTGAAGGTAGGCCCGTTTACTGAAGCGCCACCACTACCTGGTTTACCTAGGGTAATTGTACCCGATCGTGTGGTATATGGAAGAAGTACATCCGCAGCGTTGATAATTTCACCTGTTGTAGGAATAGAAATAGATGTATTTCCAGAAGAATCTTTCGCTGTGAAACATAGTTCAAAAAGCGTAGCGCCGTCAGCCAGCGTGGTTTTTTGGCCTCTGCTGTCAAACCATCCTAAAATAAGAGAGCCAGGTCTGTTTAAACCATCTCCTGGTTTTCCTATCGCTGATTCTTCAAAACCACCGGGGGACAAAATACTATTAAAATTCCGTACTGATTTGAACAGTAATTTAGTTGAATCGTAATTCATTCTAAATTGTAACCCAATAATATCTTTGAACCCTTCTATAGTAACGGGAACACAAACTTCGGAACCAAATCCAACAGAAGCATTTCCCACTAAAACCTTGAAATTATCAGAAGTAGTTGCCCCACCAGCACCTACTGTAATCTTACCTTGTCTGCCTTCAAAAACTACTTCTTTGTTACTTGAATCAATAATTTCTGCTAAAGCATCAAAAGTAATATTCGTAGTTCCATCCGTTTGTTTAGCTGTGAAACAAACCTGAAAGATCGAAAGATTATTTGCCAGGGTTACTCCTTTTGCTTCGTTATCAAACCAGGAACATTTAATTTTTCCCAATGGGTTTGTACCTCGTCCAGGCATTCCAAATTGTACGGTATCGAGTCCAGGAACCTGAAAATTTCTTAATGAGGTGAAGGTTAACAAGCTGGTGTTGTAGTTCATGGTGAATTCCATACCAGCTATTTTAGTAAAGTTTTGAGTATTCACATTCAAGCAAAAACTTTCCCCTTTCGCTACCGTTTTATCTTCAATATCCAGTATTAAGTTACCCACATTACCCGTGGTACCGCCTCCAGTACTTCCGCCACCACCGGTACTTCCACCTCCCCCAGTGCTTCCTCCGCCGGTACCTGAACCGCCTGCTCCAATGATGATTACAGGTGCATTTACTGTACTGGGAACCAAAGCCTCTGAAAGATTAATGATTTCAATATTATTAACCCTAATAGTGTCTTGTGCATCAGCATTCACCGCGGTGAAGCAAACTTGAAACAAGGTACTTGCGGCGGGTATGGTGATTCCCTTTAATTGGTCATCAAACCAAGCCATATTTATCTTAGCAGATTTACTGTCAGGTGCCACAACATTATTAAAAGCACCAGACAAACCTGATGCTGCCGGATGGAAACCCTGAACTTTGCTGTAGGTTAATTTTTGAGGATTGTAATTTAACGATAGCTGAACGCCAATTAAACTGGTGAAATTAGTTACCGTCACATTTGAACAAAAAGCAGCTCCTTTAGCCACTGTAGTATCTTTAATAGCTATGTTTAACGATTGCGCGTTTAAGAAATGACTGAAAATTAAAAGCCCAAAAATGAGAACCCGGCTAATTGTTAACTTCATAAAAATCGGTTTTGGAATGAATGCTTTTATAAAAATGCAGCAAGAAAGCATCAATTTGCTGGCATATATATGATTTGTTGATTTGACTGAAAATTACCTTGTTTAATTTGCAAGTTATAGTAGCCTCTTGCTGGAAAATCGGAAACAGGCATTTGTAAAAATTGAACACCAGAGCCAATTTTATTTGACCATCTTTTTATTACGCTCCCTCTTACGTCAGTTAGAGTGTATTCTACTATGCCTGGAACAGACGAAAACCAATTGACCGAAACATCACCAGAGGACACTGGATTGGGATAAACTTTGTCTATCCTTAACTGGTCTGAATCGATGCCTGCCGCTGAAGAAGTTGCCCCCATTTTTAAAACTACGAACCCATCCACATAGAATGCGGTTACCGCTTTGTACGAGCTATCTGCTGTTTCTCTTATATTGGTAGGTGTGTCAACGAAAGTAATTGGAGATTTAAGACCTCTCAAACCTTTCACCTTAAAATAAAGAGAAAAAATAGATTTTCTATCGGGCAATGTCACCCCTTTCAAAGATTCGTCAAACCATTGGAAACTAAGTACTCCTTTCGATTTTGAAACCAAGCCAAAATGATCCTCTAATTTTAGTGGTAGCCCAAAGTTTCCAACGCTATCTAAAACAAGTAGCGATGAATCCCAGGCCACATTAAATTGTGTACCCACAATAAATTTGAAATTACTTACTTGAATATCAGCTTTATACACATCAACGTTTGACATAATTGAATCTTTCGGCGCCCAATATGAAACATTCTGTGCCACGATGTGATTCAGAAAAATAAAAGGTAGTAAAAAACCAACATACACAGATAACAACTTACTCATTTTCTAAATTTTAATTTAACACAATGAACCAAAACCATTACAAAATTAAGGAAATATGTTAATAAATATGACCATTTGTGCGTCATTCAAATTTGACCATTTTAAGCATCCTTTTATACTCTTCAGATTCTATGGTAAAATAATAAATACCTGGTGAAAGAAAGGTATTTTTTTGAAAATCCAGCACATGTTCCCCGGCGCTGTACCATTGACTTGACTGCCTTATCAGCCTGCCTGTAACATCGGTAATATTCCATTTCACCAAACTTTGAGAAGGGATTTGAAACCATACACTGGTAGATTCTGTAAAAGGATTTGGGAAATTTTGCTTCACCTCCGTAAAATCAATCGATTTACTTTTTTCTAACCAATCTAACTCTAAACGCAACAAACCGTTGTTTATATATGCCTCTGGTGACATAAATCTGGTATTTAAAGAAATGGCATCTTTGATAAAACCATCTTTTTTAGATTTTAGTACCAAGGTAGTTAAGGCGGTATCGGTGCTACTTCCATTCCAGCTGGCTGTTATCAGACCATCCTGAGGGAAAATCCCAAAAAATTCTGTCGAAGCCGCACCTTGTTTCATTTCAACCCAATCAAATACTTTTTCATCGAATTGCAAAGCAAATTGGAATCCCTCCAGCCCCTTTGTATTTTTAAGTAAAATTGGAATTTCAACTAACTGACCTGCTTCAAAAAATTCATTTTCTAAAAACAAATGCCAGGTACCTTTTTCCTCCACACTTCTTATACCTGGAGCAACCGGACCATTAATTTGGGCTGAACCATTTACATCTCCGATTTTAATACCTATAAAATCGGCCCTTTTGTGTCCATCAATAGGACTGAAAGAAACCTCTTCAGGAAAAGCTGTTTTCCATGGATTATTTGGATCTGGAAACACAAAAGAAGAGCTAACAAAACGCCAACTTTCATTCGACTGGAAAGACAAATCAACTCCGAGAATCAACTTTCTTAACTGAATTAAATCTATGGTGCTTAGTGTTTTAGAATTATTTACATCAGCTGCTATAATTTTATAGGGAGAATCAAAAGGCTGCACATTTAATATATGTTTACTTATCAGCACTAGATCGAAAGTAGTTATTCCATTTAAAAAGCCTTTGTTAAGAGAAGGCTTAACCGTATAATTTCTATTTAAAGTCAGGGAGGGAATAGAATATCTTCCATCGATGGCGGTATTTACTGACCCTGTAGAGGTACCTGATAGTCTTACTGTAACACCTTCAAGTCTTGCTTGATTTTCATTTGTTATAATCCCTGAAATCGAAGCAGATCCATTACCCTTACAAATATTTATATTGTCCTCCACATTAATATAGGTGGTACAAAAGCTATGGTTTCCCTTTTTATCCCAGGCATGAATTTCAACAAACACCAAACCAACTGTGTCTGAACACATTAGCGTAATTGACGTAGAATCTCTATTAAAAGGTTCACCTACCCTATTGATTGAATAATGAGTAATTTGATTTTGTTTATTATTTTGGGCATTTACGGCCCCCTGACCGTTGCAATCAAACACCGCAGCACTTATGAAATCTGAAGCCCAGACAACCATCATACCTTCCCCATTCAGACCTGGCATTAAACCAGTTACTACTCCATTTAAACACAGTGGTGTGGTAGCTATTTTATCTGCAACAACGAAGGGAATCCTGCTGAGTGCAACATTACCACAACCATCTCTCACTGACACCAACAAATCATGCTTCCCTTCAGGTAAATTTTTCAATTTCACACTACCTGTTGCCAAAGAATCAGTAGTCATGCTGGTATTTGCCGCTAAAGTCCAATCCGATTGAAAGGTGATTGGAGCAGCCACAGCCGTTCCCTGATTTAGAGCCACGCTGATAGCCGTAATAGTTAGGTTACTTGGACACAAATCAGCCGCTTTGAAACGCACATCAATATTTGCCAAACAGGTATTGGGAAAAGTGGGAAAAGTATCTGGCACAGGCACAGTTACAATAGGCGGCGTGGCGTCATATATTTTAACTATCTGGGTATATTGGTAAGAAAATGCCGGCGTGGAATCTCTGCTAAACGTAGGCCAAATTGGATTTGGAAGAAAGCACGATTTGTTGTCGTTTTTAAATGCAAAAGGCGTACCCAAAGGCTTGGGTGAGTTATCCTGAGTGGCAGGGAAGATTCTTTCCCTATAGTTGAAGGAAGAATAATTAGTGGGTACTCTGTCCTTTGAAATGAAGAACTCTTCAACCCCATTTGTCCCGGGAGAGGTACCTCTTGTAAAAGTGGTATTATTCAATTCCCTATCCCTGACAAGCAAAAAATATCCAGACCCTTCCGCGACATCGTATTGGTCAGAAAAATTCCCATTTCCATTTTGGTCCCATTTCCTGGGAATCACCTGTGTGAATTTAGCCGGATCTAATGTATTTGGGCATGAACTTGCCCATTCACCCAACTCACACCAATTAATAACGGTATAGGTTCTATACTCTTTGGAGCAAACATTAGTCTCTGAACTATCTGCAGCAAATTTGGTAATTGACAGGTTCACTGCTAAAATATCACATGCCACCTCATATGTTTCCATAACAGGAATAGTCATAGGCACCTGACAATTTAAATTGATGTCAGCGGGCAATAGAATATCATATTCGTGAACAGGTAATACTCTTACTCTTTGAGTACAAAGATTGGTGCGAACAACCTCCCCCTTTACGGTCTTAACTGCCACCCATTTTCTTGTATAAAAACCTGCGCCGCAAGTCAAACTTGAATCTAATGAATACTCCACTGTACCAGAACATTCCAGCCCACCGATAATAGGTGTTCCAAAACGTGAGTTGGCCGTTTGAACATCGTAGAGTATAAAACGATCTTCTGGTTTATTACAATAAAAGAAAGCTTCCGCAGGAGCCTGGCAGACCGGAGTAGTCTTGTCTTCTATATTTAACATCAACCAGCAAAAAGAGGTATTACCCTGTATATCAGTCCCGTGTAACTCAACCATAACAGGATTAAAAACATCGCAACAAAAAAACTCGGCAAAATCTACTAGAGGGGTGTAGTAATTACCCGCCATATCACCCGTTGTAATCAATGTAAAATGTTCCCTTATATCCCCGTCAAAATCTAAATCATACTTTGTATTGGTAAGAAAATTATCCAGGCAATTTGCCTTTACCGTCCTCCTCACTTTTAATTGAGCCACAGTACAATTATCCCGGGATCCCTCATTTATATCACTTACTGAAATTTTAGCATACGATAATCCAGCATTAATGCCATCATAGTAACTACTTCCCGAAGGTGTGGTAAGGGTAACATTTAACTGATTATCGCAAATCATGGTAGGAGGCACCCTGTCCACGACATTAAAATAAAAGGTATCACGCGTAATATTTTGACAATTGTCATATACATCCAGAATCAGACGATGTCTTCCATAAGTAATACCTGTATAAAAGATTTTACCATTTCTGGTAACGGCTGGATAAACACCATCGAACCAAGTGGTACTGGGTTGAGGAAAGCCATTGGTAATTCTGTCTAACGATTGGATCCTGTAACCAAAAGTTAATTTTGTAGCACAATTATCTGTTATTTTAATTCCCCATAAAAACGCTAAATTCGTAGTATCCACGTTTAATTCCGCTACACAGGAGGTCGTACTTGTTGATATGTCTACGGTATCTTTAAGCGTTGTAATAACAGGCCTTTCGATGTCGTAGGCTTTTATCATCATGGTATCTTTAAAACGATTCCCTGTACACCAATCCCAAATTTCTACCTGGACCAAAACTTTCTCACCTGATTGACAGACAGGGATGGTATTTTTTACTACAGAGGTCGTATATGCGCAAGTCAAATCAAATAGACTGACATCACGACCAGTTCTTGGGTGTACCGCTCTATAATTTGCTCTGATAACACTATCGATACCTCCTTGAACCTTAGAAGATGAGCATACATTATAAATGAGCGTATCTCTGGAAGGTGGTGGTAAAAACAAAGCAGAGGAAGGTCGCTTAAATCTTATGATTTGATTGATAGTTGTATCATTTGATCTTGAGTCAATAGCCTGAAAAGATCTTCTTAGGGTGGCAAAAATACTATCCGAGGAACAATTTGATTGAGACAAAAAATCAGTTACTTTAATTTGTATTTGTCCTCCACAAAGATCTGTAAAAGTGGGCATACCCATATAATACCGATAACCGGGAACACGCCAGCTACCATCGACATTATTAACCAGACTAACATCATTACACCATAGGTCAATGGTATCAATTAAAGCAAAAGCCGCAGCATTTAATACCGGAGGCGTTTCATCAGTAGCCGTTATGGTACCTTGACAGACAACAAGCGTTCCTTTAAAAACACCATAAGTCCAACCAACGCCCAGTGGACTAATACCATCAATAATATTATTATTATTTGCATTTAAGTCGGCAATTTTTAGAACCATTCCTGTGGTATCACAAGTCCCGGCTGTATTCCCAGCGTTCGGAAATATATTTTTAAGAAATAGGGTACGCTGACAATTGTCATCCAAAATAACGTTTAAATCGGTACAACCACAAGGATTGCTTTGACCCTTTAAAGCATTCAGATTAATCAATATTAATCCGAAAATCATCATAAAAGAGGGAACCTCTAAAGAAGCCTTTTTTATGAAATGCTGGATGTTTACAATGGCGTTAAAATTTGTCTTCATTTCGTATCATATATATTATCAGGTCTGATTGTCAATTCAAAAAGCATACCATTTTTTTATTATACATAGTATTTTTAGAAATAAACTATCAGCGTGTTTCATCACGTACTACCGATATACACATACCAAGAATGTGAAGCAGGTTATTTAACTAACCTTTACACCTAAAATTTAGGTTTTTTTGAGAGAGAATATCCTATATCGGCAAATCGCCGTTAAAGTATTATTTTTGGAAAACGCTCAAAAAAGATAAAAATTATTTGTGCGTTAAAAAAAAAACTTCATGCAAATATATAAATAGAAATAATACACAACTACATTAAAATGTATTTTTTACAAATTTATTTTTGTGATACTATGAATATCAGATAGAAGCGGCTAAGATAGCTGCGTCTTTGATTGCTTTTTTTGCGTCTAACTCTTTTGCCTCCTTCACGCCACCAATCCAATGAATTTTACCGGAAAAGTCAGGGATAGAAAGAGAATGGTCAAAAACAGGAAGTTGACCTGCGCAAATAACAATTTGATCTACCTTCAAACATTCGTGGACACCATTCTCCCTTTTAATATGGAGGCCAACATCATCTATTTTTTCATAAGCCACGCCTGAAATACTTAGTACTCCTCTTTTTTGCAATTCTTTTTTATGAATCCAGCCAGTTGTTTTACCAAGTGATTTACCTTGTTTCCCAGGACTACGCTGCAATAAATAAATGGTGCGATGTATTTTATGATTACCCTTCTCAGTAAGTAAACCCCCAGGCACGGTAAAAGACTTATCTACTTGCCAGGAGGAAAGAAAACCATCAATGTTATATGAATTATCATGGGCGAGGAAGGTGGCTACATCGAAACCCACACCACCTGAACCAATGATTGCTACGTTGTTTCCTTTGGGTACTTTACCTAGTATTAGGTCGGCATAAGAGACGACGGAAGGATGATTAATGCCTGGGATAGCAGAAATAGATTTGGGCTTAACCCCTGCAGCAAGGACTATTTCATCAAATCCTTGATCTCCAACAGTTTGAAAATCAAAAGAAGTATTTAAATACACTTTGACATCGTTCAGCTTTAGTTGAACGGCAAAATATCTTAAGGTTTCTTTAAACTCCTCTTTTCCAGGAATATTGGCTGCCAACTTAAATTGTCCTCCAATTTCGGCTTCCTTTTCGAACAAATGAATGCTATGTCCCCGTTCAGCGGCATGTATGGCAAAGGTAATCCCTGCTGGACCCGCACCTATCACGGCTATTTTTTTACGCTTAGATACTTTTTTAAAGATTAAATCTGTTTCAGCACAAGCTCTTGGATTAACTAAACATCCTGCTGGTTTTCCTTCAAAAACATGATCTAAACAAGCCTGATTACAAGCTATACAGGTATTTATTTCATCTACTCTGCCTTGTTTAGCTTTTATAGGCCAGGCAGGATCCGCTAAAAAGGGACGAGCCATAGAAATCATATCTGCCTGACCCTTTGCAATAATAGATTCGGCCTCTTCAGGCATATTAATTCTATTGGTAGCAATTACAGGTATATCGAGTTCTTTCCTAAGTTCTGCGGTAAGCCAGGTAAATGTTCCCCTAGGCACTTGTGTGGCGATGGTAGGAACCCTGGCTTCATGCCAGCCTATGCCAGAATTAATAATATTTATACCTTCTCTTTCAAGATTTTTCGCCAATAAAACGACCTCTTCCCAGGTAGAGCCGTTGGGAATCAAATCGATGAGAGATAATCTGAAAATAATAATAAATTCGTTACCTACCGCTGCTCTGACCTGTCTTACTATTTCCAGTGGGAATGCCATTCTATTTTGATAGGACCCGCCCCATTGATCCTTTCTATGATTGGTATGCGTTACTAAAAACTGATTAATTAAATATCCTTCAGAGCCCATTATTTCGATACCATCGTAACCGGCGTCCTGGGCTAAACGTGCGGTATGTGAAAAATCAAATATCGTTTTTCTAATGGAAGATTCGCTGAGAGCCCAGGGTTTAAATGGACTTATTGGAGATTTTATAGCCGATGGTGCCACACAAATTGGGTGATAACCGTACCTGCCGGAGTGAAGGATTTGCATACAAATTTTACCACCTTCAGCATGTACAGCGTTGGTAATCATTTGATGTTTTACAACGGCTCTTTTATTTGTCAGTCTGGCTGAAAATGGAGCAACCCACCCGGCTCTGTTAGGTGCTATTCCACCGGTTACCATTAATCCTACCTGTCCCGCTGCTCTTTCTCCAAAATAAGCTGCTAAGCGCTCAAAACCATTTTTTGCCTCTTCCAGCCCCGTGTGCATTGAACCCATAAGGATTCTATTTTTAAGTTGGGTAAAACCTAGATCTAAAGGTTTAAAAAGATTTGGGAAATGCTCGGGGTTCATACTTAGCGAATTTTCGCTGTAAATTGCAAATTATTTTTGCAGCAACCAAATTTTGCCTGCACTTTTAAGTCCAGAATCAGTGACTATTTCATAAAAATAAAGGCCACTATGAGAAAGTCTATTACTAAAAATAAGCCAGTTTCCCTTTCCCGATGGTATTAATCTTCTTTCTTCTAAAACCAATTTTCCTGTTAAGTCATACACGTGTAATACACCAAAGGTAGATGCATTCAACGTATATGGGATGTTAGTTTCCTCTACAAATGGATTAGGAAAAGGTGAATAGGTAGTAAAATTGTTAATTTGATTTGGCAAAACTGTTATGTTTATTTTTCCCGACGTTGCATCAGGCTGATAAATTTCCGGAGAAAGACCATCTTTTGCAAAGGTTACCGCTTCACTAAAATACCCTTGTTTTTTTGCTTTTAATTTCAAGTTGAATAACAACTGATTTTTTTCAAAAAAGGGAACATTTACTCCAGAATAATTCCATGAAACGTGAACCACGTTGCCATCTTTATTCCAATTAAGATTTGACTCAAAAAAATCGGGTAAATTTGAAAGTTGAATACTTTCCAATTCAACAAAATCTGAATTTATGGCTAAAGAAAATTGAAAGCCAGCCCATCGTCCTCCTTCCGAAAATTGAATGGGATAATTTACCACCTGACCAGCGATAAAATCATTTTCACTTATAACCAAAGAAGCAGCTACCGACTCTGTTGTCTCCTCATTATACCAATCACCATCAACATCTCCCTTTTTGACCAGGTAAAAATCTTGACGTGTCCCGTATGGATTGCTCTCCAGAAATTTCACCTTATTTGGAAATACCCCCATATTAGAAGCCGATGAAGTGACGTATTGCCAGCTATTTTCAACTGCAAAATTAGAGGTATAACCTAAAAGTATTTTTCGCAACATAATGATGTCCAAGGAAGAAACTACGCCAGAATTATCAACATCGGCGGCTACTAATGAAGGTATAGATTTAATTCTGTTATTTCCAAGTATGTGATTTTGAATCAAAAGAATATCCTTTGTGGACAGGCCAGCTAAAGGATTAGCCACATCGGTGGCGAGAACAAATTCATAAGCTTTACAAGCCGATAAATTTTTTACTGAAAATTCCCCCAATGCATTGGTCGAACGAATCACCTGATTTGAAAAATACACGCCCATATTGGAAATAGGTACTTCGTTTACGTTTTTAAAACTAAAAGAAGCTTCCATGTTCATTTTTTCACAAACCTCAGAATAGTTCACCTGACTAAAAACCAGCGACTGCATTTTTTTAATGGCTGAATTAGATAAGACCAAATGGCTAAATTTCACTTCACGAATTAAATTTTTGTCATCAGCATTTAAAACAGGATCTACTTCAAAATAAAATCTGTCGCCGTCTCTTAAATTTGTGAAAGTAAAGAGTAAAAAATGTTTCATTGTTTCTCCAAAAATAGTGCCTTCCGACTTACTTTCCGAGAGCAAGGCCACCCATAAGTCTATCGATTCAATATCTCTGAAAAGAGACTCTAACTTTCTGGTCAGCGTTACATTATCTGGATTTATATCAGCTATAGACTTATATAAAGGCAATTGTAAAGCCTTTCTCAACTCATTTATAGAAGGCAGACCCCTTTCCCGTCCTCTTTGTATATTAATAGCAGCTAAATCAAAACCTCCCTGTCCTGGTTTACCGAACAAAAAATTACGAATATCGTCCACAATTTTTGAATCAAAACGCTGTTGAACCTGCGACCCCATGCCTTGAAGGAAGGGCTCAATACCGCCACTTTCTTTAATCGCCGACACCTTAAAGAAAACATCTCTTAGTTTAAGGTCAAGCGCACTTTGAAAGGGAGTTCCATCTGGATTCAATCTTTTTATTTTACTACTCAACAGGGTGTGACCCAATCGAAAACCCGCTCCTGTAAACTCGTTACTTACTGTTGGATTAATATTATTTTTATATCCTGAATACGCAGGCAAATGGATACCTACCGACGGCAACCATTCATTAAAAAGTATTTGCTGAATAAAGCCACCTACCATTTTTCTGGCATACTGATAAATTTCTTCATCGGACCAGGCAGGATTTTTTAATTTGATTAAATCACATTGTCTGTTATGTTCCCGGACAAAAAGGGTATGAACTGATGCCAACAGCGGATTTTCATTGGCACGAATATCACCTGCAACGAACAATTTAGACTCTTCCCCCGTATCATTTCCCATCTCTGGAGCCAGAGGATCTATTGGAGAATCTAATTCTCCGGTTAATGTATTGTAAGGTAATAAATTACCTTCAGACACCTTAAGTTTTCCATTTTTAAATGATCTCAACCAGTTTGCCCTTATCAAATCTGAGCCGTAAACAGCTGAACCATCAATGAAAGAGGTAACCATGTTTACATGCTGTCTGGGATTAGATATGGATTTTCCAGAATTTTTATCAAACAAATTGCGTTTCATTTGAATCACCGCATTCCCATTATCATTTGGATCAAACCAAATATCTCCCGGCGGCACGGCGATATCAAATCTTTCTAAATTATTTGGTGTAAATCCAAATTCATGATCTATAAACTGTCCAAAAACCCAGCAAAAATCACTTAAATTTGATGGATCTTTTATATCAATTTCGTCTTGTGCAAAAATTTCATTACTTATAACCCTGGCACTGATTCTACCTGTGAAAGGTTGAAAAATACCATCCTGGTAAGCAGCTTTTCCGAGTCTGATCAGATTTGAACCCGTTGCGCCCCAGGAAGGGTTTGAGAGGTTATTAAAAGTACCGTCAATAGTTCTACATTTGTTATCCGGGATCGTTTGTGAAAATCCCTGTTCAAATAATAGTCCATTCACTAAAATTAATAGTACTAATTTTTTGTACATGGTCATATTGATTAACTTATAATAAAAAAAAGCAAAGAACAAAAATAGGTTTTTTTTGACAAAATGTTTTAAAAACAAGTTAAAATAAAGGGGAGAACTATTGAAAAATCAAGTTTTCAACCAGAAAGCTCCACAACAGAAAGTTTGAAAATAAAAATAGGTATGCCTAAATGGTATTTTTTAATGTGTTTATTCCTTTCTTTCAATGTTATGTCACAAAACATGGCAGAATGGGGGAACATGCATGAAAAAAAGATCATTTTCCAAGGGGAAGACATTTTATTGGACAGTTTACCTATTTTTTCATCCTCAGTCAGTATTTTTCAAATCAATCCACTAATTCCAGTGCCGGACAGTGTGTATTTTATGATTTCCGGAATTTTAAAATGGCGAAACGGTCAATTAATTAAAAAGGGTACTCCCCTACTTATTCGATACAGAACATTTCCTAAGGAATGGACAAACATCAAATCCTCTGATTTCCAACTTATTCCCGACACCCTTGAAACCTTTTTTTTGATGGGAAAATCTGAATTAGCGCCTTTTTCTATGGCCGATGAATTTCGTCGAATTGAATATAGCGGTGGCTTTATGAGAGGAATATCTATTGGAAACAGACAAGATCTTGTGCTTAATTCCCAATTAAACCTTCAGCTTACGGGTGAAATTGCACCTGGCTTCACTATCAAGGCTGCTATAACAGACGAAAATTTGCCTATTCAAGCCTTCGGAAATACGCTGCAACTACAAGAATTTGATAAAGTTTTTATTGCCTTAGAAAAAGATCAATTTCATTTTACCGCAGGGGATTTTGAAATACAGAGGGAACACAGTCATTTTAATAATTTTTATAAGAAAGTGCAGGGTCTGAAATTACAATTTTTTGACAAGGAAAATAAATGGGAGACAACAGGAAGTGCCTCCTTTTCAAGAGGACAATTTCAACGGATTACTTTAGAAGTGTCGGAGGGAAACCAGGGACCATACCGACTGTCAACGCCTGCCACAGGAGCGATTACCGTTATCCTGGCGGGTACTGAAAAGGTCTTTATCAATGGTAAAAAAGCTATAAGGGGCACTTCCGGAGATTATATTATTGACTACAACCGAGGTGAACTCATTTTTACCCCTAATCAATTGATGTTAAGAGAAACTCGGGTGGTCGTAGAATTTGAATATGCAAATACCGGGCAAAACAGATCCATCCTGGCTTTCAATAGTCAATATCAACATAAGCACGGTACCTTTTTTATAAACGGACTCACGCAACAAGACAGTAAAACGAGCCAGCGGTTCCGGGATTTGAAAGAAGAAGATATTAATGCCCTGGCGAATTCCACTTCGCCGTTAGAAAAACTACATCTGCCTGGCTGGGAAATGTCCGATGAAGCCGATCCTACCCGCACTTATTATGTCCGACGTGACACACTTTTGCCCTGTGGAAAAATAGATACTTTTTTCATATATGTTAATCATTCTACTGTAGATAAATACACCGTTAAATTTGGCATCCCCTCTTCAGGGAAGGGAAATTACAAACTGTCCACCCAGTTCATTGGAAACGATAGGATCTATGAATATGTGCCCCCTGATCCTGTTACCTGTGAGCCTCAGGGCCAATATGACCCCTTCATCCCTGTTATTTTTCCCCAAGCAAACAGTATCTTAACCATAGGTCAGGCGAGTAATATATTAAAAAAAATAAGTTGGCGAACCGAAATGGGGCTTTCCTATCAAGATAATAATCGCTTCTCATCCTATAAAAATACATTGAACACGGGCATGGCGAGCTGGAATGAATGGAAATGGCAATCTCCATTAAGCACTCTTTCAAATATACTTGACATTACCCTGAGCCATGAGTTTGTGAGTAAAAAATATACCGCATTAGAACCCATTCGCCAGCCTGATTTTTTAAGAGACTGGGGGCTCACAAATCAATTAGGAAAGGCTAATCTCCCTGAAAATAACGAAAACACCCTCCGTTTTAAAATTAATTACAGCGCTCCACAAGGTATCAAGTTAGACTACCAAATAGAACATTATCTTCGACAAGGGCTTTTTAATGGCTTACGACAAAATGCAGCCGCCATCTGGTCCAATAAAAATTCTTCTTTTACCGGCGCCTTTAATCAGGTAACCGCAAATTATTTGGGCGAAAATACCTCCTTCTCCAGACCCAACATTCAATTCATGCATACTTTGCCGGGTAAAAATAATTGGCAATTTAGTGGTCAAATGGAAGGTGAAAGAAAAGTACAACAGAACCCGGCAAATTCCCAGATTCATTCCAGTAGCTTTGCTTATCATCAAGTACAATTTTTCGTAAAATCACCCGAGAAAAAGGCAAATACCTTCGCATTACGACTCCAGGACAGAACAGATTTTTTACCTGTTAAAGATAAACTTCAGATGAGTTACAAAGCACGCTTTTTCAAGTTGGAAGGTACGCATGCTTTGAGTAAACATTTTAAAATGAAACAAATATGGCAATACAGACATTTGTCCTTTATGGACAGATTAACAAATAATATGTCGTCAAAAGGGGTTTTACTTGGACAAGTTCAGGGAGATGGCTCGTTTTTAAAAGGTTTAATTCGGGGAAATACAGTATATGAAAGAGGAGGTGGTCAGGAACCAAGACTGGAATATACTTACATAAAAGTTGCTCCGGGAGAGGGGACGCATATTTGGCTGGACTCGTTGTTTAACCAGGATGGTATTTTACAACAACAAGAAATGATGATTGCCCCCTTTCAAGACCAGGCTGATTTCATCAGAGTTAATACCTTAAGTAATCAGTATTTACCGACCAGGTTTCTGCATTTCACCCAATCCGTTACCGTTGACCCCGGCAGATATAAGGGTAAATTATTTAAAAAATATACCCGATGGCAATGGAACTCAACCTGGAGAATGGATAAAAAAATCACGGATGACCAGGGATTAAAATCATTAAATCCGTTTTCCGTCAGCATAGATGACCCAAATCTAGTATCTCTGATTTACCAGCAAAGGAATGTTTTGATTGTAAACAAGGGTCATAAATTATGGGATATACAGATGGGAAATAATCAACAAATTCAAAAATGGTTACAGACTATCGGTTCAGAAATGCGGGTGCAGCGAGAGGCATTTTTAAAATTACGTTGGAATATGTCGAAAAAATGGTTGCTTCGAACGGAGCTGGGTAAAGGCGGAAATGCACAGAAAGCGGAAAGATTTCCTGAAAAGAATTTTGATATGAACACTCAAAAAAGCAGTATTTCCCTTCAGTTTTTACCTACCAATTCATTCCGTTCCCTGTTAACTTTCACAAACGATCAGAGTACTCCGCGGGAATGGAGTGAAAACACCGGAATCCTAAATAAAAGGGAGGTAAGCTTTTCTACTACCTGGAATGCGAAGGAGGGTCAATCTGTCCAGGGACAAATGTCAAATATTTTTATTCAGTATAGTGGTTTGAAAAATAGTCCAGCATCATTTGCACTCTTACAGGGGTTACAAACAGGAAATAATTGGCAGTGGACCCTCCAATTTGAAAAAATTATAGGAAGAAATATTCGACTTTTATTTAAATATCAAGGACGAAAATCAGCCACCGGACCTATTTTTCATATAGGTAATATTCAACTTGGCGCTACTTTTTAAAATGTTATGAATAAGGTTCTTATTTTTGTAATATTATACCCTAATGAAAAAAATATTTATGTTCTGTTCACGTGCTCCCCTTTTACTTTTGCTTTTATTTTTTTTCAGTTTTACCTCGGCTCAATCCTATTGGAAAAGTCAATGGATTAGCTCGCAGGCCAATGTTAAAACATTAAAAATAGATGAGGGAAGACGATGGAGCGTGGACATAGATCTATTTAAAAAAGCCTTATCCCCAAAAGAAAAAACGACTATTTTTTTACCACATCCGAATGGGGAATTAATTTCTTTTGACTTAAAGGAAGAAAAGGTAATGGCTAAGGAGCTTGCTGATAAATATCCTAATATTAGAGCATTCTCGGGACAGGCATCCTCAAATAAACAACTATCCATACGTTTGGAATTGAATTCCAGTCAGATATTCGCCGTTATTAAAAAAGGTGGAGAAGAATGGTTTGTCGAGCCTGACCCCAATAATCCAACGTTTTCAATAAGTTATGATGCTAAAAACAGGGTAATACCTGAAGCCTCGTCGGTAAAATGTGAGACAAAAGAAAAGAGCATTGAGGATGTCATACGAGCGCAGGAAAATGCCCTTTCATTTGGTAGCAGTTTAAGAAATTCTACCGTAACCTTAAAAAAATATCGATTTGCCCTCTCATGCACTGCTGAATACGCTAAATCAAAGGGTGGTACCATCGAATCGGTATTGACTAGTTTTGTTACTTCAGTGAACCGTATGAATCAGATTTTATTGCGGGAAGCAGCGGTGCAACTTGAGTTGATTGCAAAAAATGATTCCTTAATATTTTTTGATGCCGAAAAGGATCCATTCCCAGAACCCAGCAATCTTACCCAGTTATTAAATCAGAATGGCGCCGTTATAAATAGCATCGTTGGGGCAAATAGTTACGACATTGGCCATATATTCACTTCGGGATGCAGTGGTGGCGTGGTGGGTATTGCCACATTGGGCAATGTATGCAGCAGTGGTAAGGCCCGAGGGGTCACCTGTCATTATTCATCTAACCTACTGAGCATCACGCTCAACGTATTTGCCCATGAATTGGGGCATCAATTTTCCTGTTCTCACTCATTTAATAGTTGCGAGGGAAATCAGGACAATGTAGCGCCAAGCGAAGGTTTTGAGCCAGGAGGAGGTTCTACCATTATGTCCTATTCAAGTGCTTGTGGTACTGATAATTATCAATTTAATGTAGATGATTATTTTCACGGAGGAAGTTTAGACGATTTCATTCCCTTTGTTCAATCAGGAGCAGGAGCTGGTTGCGGTGTAAATATACCAACGCCAAATGATTTACCCGTATTAACTTTAGCTTATAAAAATGGGTTTTCAATTCCTATTTCCACTCCTTTTAAATTGGAGGCGTCGGCAACAGATGCCGATAATGATAAATTGACTTATAATTGGGAACAGATGGATACCGGTCCTACTACTCCCCTTGGAGCGCCTAAGAATAATTCCCCCCTATTCCGTTCCTTCCCCGCCAGGGAGGAATCCTTTCGTATATTTCCTCAAATGCCAGGTTTACTGGCTGGAAGCGTATCCAGAGTGGAAATTTTACCAAATTATGCCCGGAACTTATCCTTTCGCGTTACCGTAAGGGATAATAACCCTCAGGGTGGTGCCGTTGTTTGGAAAGATGTACAATGTAAGGTGACTGATCAGGCAGGGCCTTTTATAGTGAACACGCCTGTATCAAAAGCCGTCGCCGGGGGAACCATCAACGTTTCCTGGCAAGTAGCAGGAACCAATAAATTACCCGTTAATTGCCAGTTTGTGCATATAAAACTATCTGTAGATAAGGGATTAACCTTTCCACATACGCTGGCTTTTAATACGCCAAATGACGGTAATGCCTTAGTTACACTGCCTCAAGTAAGCTCCGGAAATGCCAGACTTTTAATAGAAGCGGCTGACAATATATTTTTCCAAGTGACAGAGAAGGAATTTGTCATTGAAAATCCGACCGCGCCTCTTTTTACCTGGAAATTAGCGCCCGCTGGTATCCCCTTACATTGTTTACCAAATAATGCTATTTTTAATATCACCACAAATAGTGCCCTGGGCTTTGATTCTACCCTTACCCTGGGTGTTCAGAGCGGACTTCCTGCAGATGCCACTTTTTCATTTAGCAAAAACCCTGTAAAACCAGGCGATTCTGTTCAATTGACCCTCTTTTTCAAAGGTATTCGCAGAGATACCTTACCATTGATACTTACAGCGAAAACTTCAGCGGGAACAGTGTACATCCAGGAGGCATTTATCCAGACTTTATCGACGGACTTCAGCGGCTTAAAAACTATTAAGCCATTTAACGGACAGTCAGGAATTATACTATCCACTCCTTTTGAATGGACCACTTTACCAAATGCCGAAACGTACGATTTTCAATTATCAACCTCTCCCCGCTTTGGTCAGGACGATTTGGTAAGTAGTTCCCAAGGGCTTAAAACAGGAACTTTCACTCCCACCGCATTTCTGCTTGACAATCAACTATTTTATTGGAGAGTAAGGGCAAATAACGCGTGTATCGTCGGCGAATGGTCTCCGGTTGCAACTTTCCACACTGCAGTAACCAAATGCGAAGCAAGCAGAAATACAAATCTTCTTACTATCCCGGGCCAGGGAACGCCTACCGTAGAGAGTTCTATAGTGATAAACGAAGATGGAAACATAAAGGATATTAATATCCCCCTAATAAGAGCAACGTTTGAATATGTAAGAAACTTGAGAGTTTCTCTAGTTAGCCCTAAAGGTACAGAGGTGATTCTTTTTGACCAGAGATGTGCATTGACCAATAAATTCATTTTGGGATTTGATGATGAATCACCCAAAGATCTTATTTGTCCTCCCGATGATGCTATTGTTTTCAAACCCAACCAACCTCTTTCTGCTTTTAAAGGAGAACCGTTAAGAGGTACCTGGATTCTACGATTCCGGGTGGTTAAACGAGAAAGTATTACGGCAGGATCTATTGAAAGCTGGAATATTGAATTTTGTTCTACATCTTCGCCGTTAATGCCAACCTTAGCCAAATCGGATACCTTGTTGGTTAAATCTGGGGGTAAAAACTTCATCACTCCATTAAACCTGACGGTAAATAGTCCCGGAATTGCCGATACTGCTTTGAAATTTATAATTACCTCATTACCTAAAAACGGGGTTATACTTAGAAGAACAGACACCTTAAAAATAGGACAATTTTTTACGCAGGCTGAGATTAAAGCCAGTTTAATCAATTATGTTCATACCAATTTAAATAGTATTCAGGATTTTTTTGGATACATACTTTCAAACGGGGCGGGTGGTTTTATCCCCCTAAACTTCTTACATGTTAAAATTGATAATTCGGTCAGTACGACAACTCCGGCCCCAGCGCTTACCTGCACCATTTTTCCAAATCCAAGTGCCGGTCTAATTAAGGTGGAATGGGATTTTTTGGTTAAAAGAGACGCTTTACTCGAAATTCATGATTTAACGGGAAAACTAATATTTAAACAATTATGCCCTCCATTTCAACAAAAAATACAGCTTGATGGTACCCTCTGGGAAAAAGGAACGTACGTACTATCTATACAAGGCGAACAGCAGCGTATCTCTACATTGTTTATAATTAATTAATGGATGAAGATAAAAACAGGCATTTTATTTGGAGGCAGTTCCAGACATAGGGAAAAATCATTCTTGGGTGCACAGTTTATAAACTTGCATTTACCAGGTTATTCTATGGAAAAAATTCTCATCTGGATAAACAAAGAAGGAAAACTTTTTCAAGTAAAGGAATCTTGTTTTGTCTCTGGAAATGTAACAGACCATTTAATAAAAGAGATAGATCCTTCCACTTTAGGTCAATACATTAACATTGCTATCGTTACTCTTTCCGCCGATGATAAAAAAGTAAGCTTATTATATGAAATTTTAAGTCGGTTAAATATTCCAAATAATTTAAATCTTCCTTCTATAACCTTTGCCCAGGACCTTGAAAACTGGTGGCAAGCACTAAAAGTAGTAAACTTCAGGAGTCCTTCATCTAAAAAACTTAGTTTAACAGAATGGGATAATAGTTCCCCTGAAATCATTTCTTCAGCCTTAAAAAAGGATTTAGGTGAGTTCATACAGATTATCCCTATACCTTACTCTTCCAAAAACGGAGGAAGTTTTATTGTGCCAGGTACGAAAAATGATATAGTCCAGGAAAAGATAAACCGTGCGTTTTTTAGAGATTGGATAAGCAAAACGGATTGGAAGAACAGAACGGATTATGAAAAAGAAGCCTGGATAGCATGGCTTTCAGATCCATTGGAAGGTCCTGATTTTCCTCTCTATTTAGTGACCCAGGGAACACAAAAAGTAAAAATAGCGCAGGCTGAGGAATTTGTCACCCAATTAGATATATTATTTGCCAGTGATTCAGCGGACGAATTTATTATTGGCATAGAGCCAGCCGTGGAAGAAGCTTATATCCAACTGGCGAGTATTCCAAATGGGACACCCTTCCAATCGATTATCTGGCAGCACGATAATCATTGGCATTGTTTACCCCCTTTGACAAATAATGACATATTTTTGAGTAGAAAGAATGAATATGTTGCGCTCACAGAGCTACAGGTAACAGAAATTTCTATACAAATGATCCAGTTGGGGCAAAATTTTCAATTTAATTCCCCTCAATTAATTTCAGGATTTGTCACCTCTTCGGGTAAATCTTATCCCATTGAAATTCAATCTTTTATTGAAGTTATAGATGAAAAAAAATGGTTTGAACATTTAGGCACTGTCGATCAGACACCCTCTTCATTTTTAGAAATAATAGTAAATCAAATCTTACGTATCCAGGAGTTATCAGGAGGCATTTCGGGTAAAATTGCTTCACAACTGAATGAGATTTTAACAGAAAAAATTCAGACAGATTATCCTGTTTCTTCTCAGGCTATCCTACTGGATTCCATGGAAAGTTTAAATAAAAATCATCTGGCGGAAGCCTTAGGATGGTATGAAAAACTAGCTATGGTTGGTACGATAGAAAATGTATTGATTTTTTCTGAAAATAGTAGTTTGGGCCTTATTTTATACAAAGTTCCTGCGCGATGGATTTACCTTGCCATCCAAAATAATTTGGAAATACAGGAATTATTTAATAAAGTAAGAAAGCATTGTTCTAAGATAATTATCGCTGAGTTAAAAGAGAAAGAGTATCGGATAATACCCATAAGCTCTGGAAAAATTGCTGCGACGGGCGCTCTTTTCCAATGGCTGGAAAGAGAACAACTGCCTTATTGGGGAGTAGCCTCAGCCTTTTCAAAGGTAAATTATAAAAGAAGTGCTCAAATACAATCATTGAGCAAAAATGGTATCAAAACCATTCCATTCTGGCAAATTTCAACCTGGCTAAACGAAAAAAGTCCTTCTGATAAGAGATATTTTATAACTACTGACGAATATCATTTTAATCAAAAAACGATTGAAATTTCAGGAGAGCATGAAATAAATGCCTTTAAAGATTTCGTGAAAAATACGCCCCGAATTGCTGAAACACAAAGGAATCGCAAACTTTGGCAACTTTTTTTTGAAGAAATACAAGAATCTACCCCCAACAACGCTTATATATTGCAGGCATTAGAAGAAGATGAAATAATCGTTAATTTCTTTCATCTGAAAAATTCGCAAGATTCATTTGATCGATTTTACCTCACCCCTATTCATGCAGTAAAAGGAAATGATGATCAAATAAATTACCTTTATCAAGTGCACGAAAGTAAGTTACTGCATAAAATATCCTCCGTATGGACCGAATTTATTGAGCAAATAGAAAAAGGACTTCAAACTTTAGGGTTCAATAGTCACGGCTATGTTACTTTGAATGTCACTATTTTTGAAAATAAGCGTTTTGAACTTATTTTTAAAGAGGTCAACCCCTTATTTTCCGCCCGGGATAAATGGGTAGAGAAGATAATGTTACATAATCAGATTACCTGGCATCAGTTTATTTATAATCAAAACGAATATGCAAAATTTAAAATGCCGATAACCATTGAATTAGTGGAAAAGGAAGAAAGTATTATTCTATTTGAAGAAAAAAAATTACCATTTCAACATGTAAATTCGGACATTGTGGTAATAAACGAAGTAGCAGTGGAAGATGAGGTGGAAGAAGAAGTAGAAGTACAGGAAGATGCGAAGGAAGAAAGAGAAAACAGAATAAATGAAGCCATGAATAATTTAGCCCCAACCCGGTTTTCAAGAAACTTTAAGGATTACGCCTCAGAAGCTTTTAGATTTTTGACCTCCTGGTTTTTTATAAAAAATCTGTTGGCTTTTATCGTAAGTATTTTCATAATTATCAATCTGGTAAAAGGTGTCCTTTTCCTTTATACCCGGCATGGTTCTGCCAAAGAGGTTATAGACTATTCAGGTATGCCTTTTGATGATGCCATGGAAAAAGCTGATAATCAAGGTTTCAAACTTGTAGCCAGTGATGAAGTGTATGTTTTAAACAGACCGGCAGGAATCATTATAAGCCAGGTCCCGCAAAAAGGCGCTAAAATCAAATCTGGCAGAACCATATTTTGTGTCATCACCGGAGGAGCTGCACCCTCTGTCACATTACCTAAACTATCAAATAACGATGAATATGAGGCTTATCAAAAACAATTGCTACGATTGGGCATATATTCAAGAATACGGGAAGAGCGGTTTGAATCAGAATATGAAGAAAAGACCATTTTAGAGGTATATTTTGAAGGAAAAAGGCTTTCAAACAGTAGAATAAATGCCAGTCTGGTAAAACTTCCGAAAGGTAGTTATTTAGATTTTGTGATCTCAGTGAGGAATACAGATCGCGCTCCCGTTCCTAATCTAATCTGTTACACTTACGAAGAAGCTGCTACCAATATCATTGCCAATGATTTAACTATTGGTACGATTATGGGGCCTGAAAATAATGTTTCTTTTTCGGGCATGTATGTTTATAAACAAGAACCTATGCCAGGAGAGGGCGTCTTTTTACCAAAAGGCAGCCCTGTTATTCTATATTTACAACCTGAAAGACCGGATGAATGTCCAGAATATTAATATAAAACACCATGGAAAAATCTATACTATCTTCTTTAACTATGAGAGAATTACATAGATATCTAGGGTTCTTTTTAGTTGGTATCATGTCAGTTTATGCCATAAGCGGCGTAGTACTCATCTTTCGTGATACTGATTTTCTGAAAAAGGAAAAAGATATTTCAAAGGAAATTTCCTTGAACGCCAATCCTCAGGAACTTGGCACTTTATTGGGCATAAAAGGATATAAGTTAATAAAGACGGAAGGAAATATTAGTTATTTTGAAAACGGACAATACGATGCAAGCAATGGAATGGCTCGTTATAAGGTCAAGGAACTACCATTTATCATGGATAAAATGACGCATTTGCACAAGGCAAAATCAGCAGATCCCCTTTACTTTTTCAATATATTTTTCGGTTTTTCTCTACTATTTTTTGTCATATCCTCATTCTGGATGTTTTTACCCTCTACCAGCATCTTCAAAAAAGGAATGTATTTTACCCTTGCGGGCATCATACTTACGTTAATTCTTCTCTTTATATGAGGGTAAATCCAAGCTGTTTATTTTAAAGCCTGATAAATAGCGACATTAAATTTGTTTTGTAATTCTCCCCATTCCGGACCGGCGCCTAATTGCTGCGTCATTAGAACTGCTACTATATTTTCTTTAGGGTCGGCCCAATATGTAGTGGCAAAGGCGCCTCCCCAGGAAAAAGTACCTACATTTCTTATGTCATCTGTGTTGGCGGGCGTAACTATTGAAAAGCCTAATCCAAAATGCGTGTCACCCATTAGCCGTCCGGAGTGATTACTTAGCATCATTTCCACTGTTCGGGGAGAAAGTATTTGTTTACCATTATAGGAACCTTTATTCAGTAACATTTGAAGAAAAATACCATAATCCTTTACAGTTGATGACAGGCCGGCACCACCTGAAAAGTAGCTTTTATTCAACTTTGGGAAATTGGGTGATATCGGACTTTTCCCCTCTTCCATTTTGGTAAAAAAACGAAGGCTATCTCTCGTATAAATACTGGTCAATCGCGGTTGTATGGCCAACGGAAGGTTGAACCAGGTGTCTCGCATACCTAAAGGTTCACAGATCATTTTTTGAAAAAACGACTCTAATGATAAGCCGGATACTAATTCAATGATATGTCCCAGCACATCTGTATTTAGCCCATAATTCCATCTTTCACCAGGTTGATATTCCAAAGGAAGCTCCCCAAGCTTAAGCATTGTAGTATGGATATTGGCATCTGTTTCCCCAATACCTGCAGAAATCTTATTTTTGGCATAAATGGCCTTCATGGCAGGACTACCAATACCTGCATAACCCAATCCTGAGGTATGGGTCAATAAATCTTTAATGGTGATATCTCTTTTTGCAGGAACAGTGGTATAGGTAGAGTCCTTTTCAGAAAAAGTATTTAGAACCTTAAGATTTTTAAAGGTAGGGATGAATTTATGAACAGGATCAGACAGCAACAAAGCACCAGATTCCATAAGCATCATTATGCCAACGGAGGTTAATGCTTTTGTTTGTGAGGCAATTCTAAAAATGGCATCCTTTTCCATTTTCTTTCCTGTGCTTCTGTCATCTATGCCATACCCCCTATGAATTAGCAGTTTGCCGTCTTTTGAAACCAAAGCCACTGCACCAACTATTTTATTATCTGACACAAAATCCTGAATGACTTTGTTAACTCTATCCAATCTTTCCTGATGTACCTCCGGATGTGGTAAAACCTCTGAGGAAAGCACTTGCTGGCCTAGAAGAACCAGAGAAAAGTTCAAGATAAAAAAAGAGAAAACAAAAAACTTTTTCATAACCGTTATATTAGAAATTCAAAAATAAGGTAGTAATATTAACATCAGGCACTCCTTTTCTTTTTGTTCCGAATGGCAATAGGACCATACCAAAGCCAGAAACCAGTGACGGTAAAGACAAACAGGGCTAAGCCAGTGACCGAAGTATAAAATAATTTGAAAGGTTCCCCCACCGTTTTAAAATAAAAATCAAGAAAAGAACCGTCGTGGACATCTTCAATAAAATCGGATCTTCTGGTATTGATCTGCAATAATTTGCCAGTAGCACCATCCAATTGAATCTCCTGATAGTGGTTTGTAAATACAAATTTAACGATACCCTTATCTGGTCTGACATCTATTCTATCAAGTTCATTAGAAAAAGTAGGCCCGAGGGAGTCTTTTAATACGAGAAAAGCATTATCCTTTAAAGAATCAAGGGAGATCCACTCATTTAAATCGGTGGAAGAACCTTTAGCCGATTTGGGCAAAATGATACCCCCACTATTTTTTTTCCAACCCAATAAGAGGCCTGAAATAGAAATAACGAAGAAAAAGATAAACAAAAAGGCACCGGTGGTTCGATGAATCTTTCTAAAGACACGTAATAATTTAACTTGCATACCAGTGAAAACTAACGTTGAATAATTCAAAGATAATCAATCATTCCCATCGATTGGCGAAATAAATGGGGAAATAACA
>BJGN01000030.1 GCA_014190515.1 Bacteroidota bacterium | reverse complement strand
GGTGTCAATAAAATAGCCGGACCATCTATGGCTGCTCCCGGGTAAAGTTCATCCCGTAAAAAAACAGGATAATTGTCGTCTGAAAAAATAGCTTTTGAAAAATGATTTTCATTTGGGTAATAAAGGTTTTGATTTCCATTCACTTCAGGTTCGGCCTCATCTAAGGTCGATAATCTAACCATTATCCTGACTAATTCAATGGGTCTGTCGGCAGGAAAATACCCAAAAATATGTTTATACTGCTTTTTGAAAGCAGCTGACAAATCATTAAAATGAGAAGATTGGATCTCTAAGGCACTCTCTTGACCTGAAAATCTAAGAAAATAAGAAATTTTCGGGGGTCCGATGTCTTCTGATACCACTCCGGCCCGATGGAGATTCATTGTACAATCGGCCAATAACTCTTTCACTACCGATAAAGCATGATTTTCAGCAGACAGCAGAGGCAATCTTATTTCCCTTTCCGAGAACCTTTCTATACTAGCCTTTCCGATACCAAATGCGCTCAATATGCCGGCATCGTAGGGAATCAAAACGGTATTTATGCCCAATAAATCAGCCATGGCACAGGCATGCAAGCCACCGGCACCACCGAAGGAAAGTAAGGGGTAATCCTTCGGATTAAAGCCCTTGGATAAGGAAATAGATCGAATGGCATCGGCCATTTTTTCATTTCCAATTCTTTCCAAACCCTTTAAAACATCAACAGGATGGTGTTTAATTCCATAAAATGAGTCCAGTTCCTGTAGAAATAGACCGAATGGCATCGGCCATTTTTTCATTTCCAATTCTTTCCAAACCCTTTAAAACATCAATAGGATGGTGTTTAATTCCATAAAATGAATCCATTTCCTGTACAAGCTGAAGGAATTTTTCCTTTGCCTTATCCGGAAAAATGGGAATGGAGAAACAGAAAGGATCCATTTTCCCCAATAAAATATTCACATCACTTAGCGTCAGGGGACCTCCTGCACCATAACAAGCAGGGCCAGGAGAAGCGCCGGCACTTTTGGGACCTACCTGAAGTCTTCCATTTTCAAAAAAACAAATGGATCCACCTCCAGCGGCAACCGTTTCAATAGCCAGAACGGGACTTTGAAGTTCGAGTTCATCCAAGGTAGTGCTATACCGATAATCATATTGCCCGTCAAATCGTGCAGTATCAGTACTTGTTCCGCCCATATCCAACGTCAATGTTTTATTGAAACCCGAGCGTTTAGCCAGGGTCGAAGCGCCAACAATACCGCCGGCAGGGCCACTCAATAAACTATCCTTTGGGTGAAAAAGGGCAAGAGGAACCAATGCTCCATCACTCGTCATTATTTGTAAAGTACTCTCATTGCTTCCAAGAAGCAAAGTACTTTCTATACCTTTTAAATAAGACATTAATAAGGGTTTCAAATAGGCATCAATCAGGGCTGTATGCATCCTTGGCAACCATTTTAAGGCTGAACTCAAGGCTGAGGAGCGCGAAACATGGAGAAAACCTGCATCCAATAATGCTTTTTCCATTTTTTCTTCATGGAGCGTCATTTTATAGGCGTGAAGGAAAGAAATAGCCACGGAGGTAAGTTTCGAACCTTTCAGAAGGTCCAGAACTTTATGTATTTCATCCTCCGACAGCGCAGTAATAACCTGACCATCAGCAGATAATCTTTCTTCCACCTCAATTACCCGTGTAAATGGAAGCCAGGGATTGGGTATATCTAATTGAAACAGATGGGGTCTTTGCTGCGTTCCAATAATGGGTAAATCAGCAAAACCTTTCGTCACTAACAGGACGACATCGGCTCCATTTTTCTCTAATAAGGCATTTGTCCCTTTTGTAAATCCCAATCGCAACTGAATGGGTGGCAGCAAATCACTTAGCTTAGACTGAGTCACTAAGCGCATAGCTAAAACAGGCGCCTCTTCCCTAGCGGTAATTTCAAACTCCGTACCTTCACTTACCGCATGAGGCATATTATTCAGAAGGGTAATTTCACCTTTGTCAAGACGAGAACCAGTAATCTGGTGATATCCCCATTGAGGAAATGAAGGAAAGCAAAGCTCGTAGCCGTCGAAAATATCTACCTTAACTTGCCATTGTTCACTAATGAGCAAGGTCTTTTCATTTGCTAAAGCCTTTACTTTTCCGCGAAGAACCCCATTGCTAAGTACTTTAAGCCTGGTTTCCTCTCCCTCCGGGCTGGTAGCCAGGCAGTCTGTAAATGTTCCTCCGGTATCAATCCAAATTTTCCAATGATTCATTTTACGCTAAAAACTGATTAAATGGCTAAAAAACAAATCTAAAAAGAACCTGCGTATTCTTTCCTTTTATTTAGGTTGTATATTTACGCAAAAAAGGAAGATGTCTGCATCTGCTCATGAAATGGTACCGGATAATGTTTTGCCCTGGTGGGAAAGTGCCTGTCAATATGACCAGAATGAGGATATTTATCATGCGGTGAAATTATACAGACGAATTATTAGGGAAAATCCTGCATGGATACCTCCTTATCTTCGACTAATTAACATTTATCTTCGGAGGTCTGAATGGAAACAAGTGTATGCATTTAGTAAAAGAGTGTTATCCTTAGATGCTACCTTAAAAGAAATTTGGTGGAATTTAGGTATTTCTGCTGAAATAACAGGGAAATCAATCATAGCCAAAAGAGTTTGGACAAAATTTGGATTACTGGAAAAGACGAAGGAGCTAATTTGCCTCAGAATAAAATATGATAGCAGAGCTGAATTGATCTGGGCGTTGACCTGTGGCCCAGCGAAGGCACAAATAATAAATATTCCCTACCCAACCAGTAGATTATTTCATCAGGATATCGTATATTACCATCTAATTTCAATAGATTACCAAGTGGTGGAAAAAATGAAACACCCCATTTATAGTATTCTTTCTAAACAAAAATCTTCCTATTTCAATACGTATTCATGTATGTTGTGGGAAACGGAAGAAAAAGACCTTAAAAAATTGGAAAACTTGTGTCATCAGGCGGGTTTGGGCTTTGAAATTTGGTCTAACAGTACACGTGCGATGGAATTAAAAGAAGAGAATCCTACAAAGGAATTTTATTTTATTAAAAATAATTTAAATGAAGGTGAATTCTTAATTAGTATTGCGGCAAGAAGAGAGGACCAGGTAAGGGAGATATTACAAACATGGGAAATTATCACCCTTAAAAATTTTACAGATTTCAAGACCCATGAAAATATGGGAAACATTATTTGGTAATAAATGAAAATGAAACAAATTGTCATTGTAGGAGCCGGCGTTTCTGGATTAGTAGCCGCCCTAAATTGCGAAGCAGCAGGTTATAATCCTATTTTAATCGACGCTGACAAGAAAATTGGAGGAAGAACCCAATCCAACGAATATGAAAACTTTATTTTAGACAAGGGATTTCAAGTATTATTAACCGAATATGAAAGTGTAAAAAAATATCTCGACTTAAAATCTTTACATTTAAAATACTTCCGTCCGGGTGCTTTTGTGTTCAGCGAAAAGAAAGATTATGAAATTTCTGATCCATTTAGAGAATGGTGGAAACTCCCTGAAATGATTTTCTCCGGCATCGGCACGGTGAAAGATAAATGGCTTATTTTTAGATTGTCTCAACATTTAAAAAACAAAAAAGAGGCAACTATTTTTAACGGAAGTAAGCAAACAACCTTAGAGTTTTTGAGAGAATATGGCTTTAGTGAACGAATCATTGATTTATTCTTCAGGCCCTTTTTCTCCGGTATTTTTTTAGAGGATCGCTTAGAGACTCCCGCCACGATGTTCAAATTTGTCTTTGGAAAATTTAGCAAAGGATCTGCTGCCATTCCAGAAAATGGCATCCAGGAAATTCCGAATCAATTATTTAAAAAACTTAAAAATACCACCCTTCTATTAAATAAGAAAGTTACGCACATTGATGAGAATGAATTGACTATCGAAGATGGTGAGGTTATAGCTTTTGATAAACTTATTTTAGCTACCGATCATAGATTAATTGCAGGAAACATCACAGAGGAGATAAAATATAACCATAGCATACAATATTATTTCAAAACGGACAGACCTCTTTTGGGCAAAAAAATCGGGCTTATAGCTGATAACGAAGCAGGAATGCTAGGTATTGCCGCTATTGGAGAATTAAAAGGAGTTAAAAATCCTAAAAATGGGTACTTGTTATCCATTACTTTAAAAGCGGAAACCATTAACGATCAGGTAGCAGCCTATAAAATGATTGATGACGTGAGGAAGTATTTTAAAGTCCCTGAATTACCCTTAACTTTTCTTGGTTTAAATTACATTAGGAGAGCTCTACCTGTTTGTGCAGATCTCTACTATAACAGACCTTTGTCTGACTTTGTACATAACGAACATATATTTCTTGCTGGAGATTACCTGCTGAATCCTTCCCTGGATGCGGCCATGCGCAGTGGTGAAATGGCTGTTGAAGCTTTATTATGTCAAAAAAGTTAGTTTTACTATTATAAATTGTCTTAAATACTGAACATTACTTATTTTTATCTCTTTAATTATCTAAAAGGAAAATTTAGTTAATTTCCGTTTTATCATTTATAAACTAATACGTATGAAATTTATGCGATTTACACTCACAGGATTTATGATTCTTGTTACCATGGCAATGACCGCCCAGACCATGGTAAGGGGAGTAGTCACTTCTGCTGACGACGGGGAGCCACTAATCGGCGTTACCGTTTTAGTGAAGGGTACAAGTTCTGGAACAGCTACCGATCTGGATGGCAAATTCGAATTAATGGCCAACACGTCTAAAGATGTGTTAACTTTCAGTTACACTGGTTTCACAGCTAAGGATGTGACACTGAATGGTCAGACCATGTTGGAAGTTACCCTCGATGTTTCAGCCGCTCTACTGGACGAGGTCATCGTAACCGCTTTCGGTGAGTCTACCAGGGAGAAGTTCACAGGTTCCGCGGCTACCGTTGGCGCTGAGCAAATAGCGCGTCGTCCCATTACGAACATCAGTCAGGCCATTGCTGGTTCAGGACCTGGTATTCAGGCAACGATCGGTGGTGGTCAACCTGGTTCCACTCCTGCCATTAGAATCAGAGGCTTCGGATCTATTTCTGGATCCAATTCACCATTGTATGTTGTAGATGGCATTCCTTATGATGCCAGTATCGCTAACCTTAATCCCGATGATATTGAGAATATCACCGTCCTAAAAGATGCAGCTTCTACCTCACTATATGGTTCCAGAGCTGCCAATGGGGTGATTATGGTTACCACTAAGAAAGGAGCAAAAGGAAGTGGAAAGGTCAATATAAAATACACAAGAGGAACCTCTCAGCGTGGATTACCAGAATATGACCGTTTAGATGCTGCTCAGTACTACCCATTCATGTGGGAATCTTACAGAAATAGCTTAATGTCAAGAACAGCTAATCCTCTTTCCCTTGCTGCTGCCAGTGCGGATGCCTCAAAAAATATTGTCAGCTTATTGGGTTATAATGCCTATAATGTTCCTGCTGGTGATTTGGTAAGTACCGACGGTACGTTAAATCCATCAGCTCAATTGGTTTACAAGCCAGAAGATTTAAACTGGGAAACTCCATTAATCAGACAAGGAGTTCGTAATGAATTAAATGCAAACTTTAGTGGTGGTGACAATAATTCAAATTATTTTGCCTCTTTTGGCTACCTGGAAGATAAAGGCTTCTTGATTCGTTCTGATTATAAGCGTTATAACGCTCGTCTACAATACAATAATAAGGTTAAGTCTTGGTTGTCAACAGGTTTGAATATGGCCTATACCAATACCTTCTCAAATCAGGCAGACGCTGATGGAAATACCTCTTTTGTCAATCCATTCTTCTTCTCAAGAGGTATGGGGCCTATTTATCCCGTATATGCTTATGACCCAAAGAATCCAGGTCAATATTTGTTAAATGCTAACGGGGAACGTCAGTATGACTTTGGGAATCTAACTGCATTGGGTTTACCAAGCAGACCTCAATATGGTGGCAGACATGCTATCGCAGAAACAGAGCTAAATCAAAATTTCTTCCGCAGAAATTTATTTAGCGGTCGTACCTATGCTGAAGTATCTTTCTTAAAAGATTTCAAATTTAAAGTAAATGTTGGTGCCGATTATACCAACGTTAATAATAATACCTACGGAAATCCTATCATTGGTGATGGTGCTCCTGCAGGTAGAGCAACGGTTGAATTCACTAATCAATTAACGCTGAATATCAATCAACAGTTAACTTACAAGAAACAAATAGGTGCTCATAATATCGATTTCCTTTTGGGTCATGAAAATTATGATTACAGGGACAATTTCCTTACAGGTTCCCGTTCACAACAGATATTGGATGGAAATATAGAATTGGTGAATTTCACTACGACAACAAATCTTAATTCCGGTGCCGATTTTGCTCGGCAGGAAGGATATTTCTCTCGTTTGAATTATGACTACAACAACAAGTATTTCCTTACCTTTTCAGCAAGAAGAGATGGAAGTAGCCGTTTTTATCAAGACGTTCGTTGGGGTAATTTCTTTGGTGCCAGTGCCGCATGGCAGTTACACAGTGAAAACTTCCTGAAGGATTCAAAGATTATTAATAATCTTAAATTGAGAGCTTCTTATGGTCAAACAGGTAACAACGCTGGTATCGGTTTCTATGCATGGCAACCACTATATAACCTTGGTTGGAATAATGCGGGTGAAGCGGGTATAATTCAGGGAAGTCTTGGAAACACAGCGTTGAGCTGGGAGTCAAATAACCAATTTGATGCAGCCTTAGAATTTGGCCTATTAAAAAATAGAATTTCAGGGGTAATTGAGGTTTTCAATCGTGAATCAGACGATCTTTTATTCGCCGTTCCATTACCTCTATCCACTGGCGTTGCTTCTCAAACCAGAAATATTGGTGCCATGTTCAATCGTGGTGTAGAGCTTCAAATAGATTTAGTCCCTGTAAAAACGAAAGATTTCAGCTGGACATTGAGCTTGAATGCAACAACTTACAGAAATGAAATTACCAGAATGCCTGAAAGTAATCCTGAAATAATTTCAGGTACAAAAAAATTGAAAGTAGGCAGTTCCTTGTTTGATTATTGGTTGAGAGAATGGTATGGTGTTGATCCTGCCACCGGAAATGGAGAATATCGCGCTGCTAACTTTGTTGCAGCAAACTCAAGAATAAACGAAAAAGGAGATACTTTGACAACCAGTTTAAATAACGCGCGCTTCAGATATAATGGTTCGGCCATTCCTGATTTTACCGGTGGCATAACTAATACCATTGACTTCAAAGGATTCTCACTTTCCGTATTATTTATCTACCAGATAGGTGGTCTTATTTATGATGCCAATTATCAAAGTTTAATGTCTTCAGCAGGCTATGGTTCTTCAAAACATGTGGATATATTAAATCGTTGGCAGAAAGCAGGTGATATCACTAATGTACCAAGAGCAGACGTAGGTCGTTCCGTTGACTTTACAGGTAGTTCTGATTATTGGTTAACTGATGGAACTTCCCTAAACCTCAGAAACGTTTCGTTGAGCTATAGCTTCCCTTCCAGTTTCCTGAAAAAAGCAAAAATTCAAGGGATGCAGATATTCATGAATGCTGAAAATCTGGCACTTTGGAACAAGCGAAAAGGTATGGATGGCTTAGGTGACTTTAGTGGTGTAACTGGAAATACTTATTCATTCTACCGTAATTTCGTAGGTGGACTTAACTTAACCTTCTAAAACTTCAGACATGTTTAAATATAAAATATTTTTTATAACCCTCATTTATCTGAGTATCGCCTCTAATGGTTGCGAAAAGGATTATTTGAATACAACACCGACCAGTAGTGTTGATGCAGGTTCAGCTTTTGCCACAACCAAGAATGCAACAGCGGCTATTAATGGGATATATCGTGGTTTAATTGTAAGATATCAAGGATCTCAAGGTCATTTTGGTTATCCTGCCCTGATGATTATAAATGATGTGATGGCTGAAGATATCGTTTTTCCAAATGCATCAAATAACTGGCATTTTAATGAACAAAGATGGTTAGCTCATAGAAGTGATGTAGGTACCATGTCTATTATGCCTTATGAAATGTTTTATCGCATTATTGGTAATGCCAATGTTGCTATTGCTAAAATTGATCAGGCGGTAGGTACTCAGGCTGAGAAAAATCAAATTAAAGGAGAGGCTTTAGCTATTCGTGCGTTCTCTTATTTTAACCTGGTTCAATACTACGGTAAAAGATACGATGCTTCAAAAAAGCCTAACAGTACACCCGGTGTCTCATTGGTTTTAGAACCGACCAAAGAGGGAGTAGCCCGTGCCAGTGTTGAAGAATGCTATGCTCAGATTAATAAAGATTTAGATGAGGCAGGTAAATTATTGACTGCCGCCAGAGCGGCGAAATCTCACTTTAATAAGAATGTAGTTAGAGGCATACAGGCAAGAGTTGCATTGGTTCAACAGAACTGGTCAGCTGCGGCAGCATTTGCCGCTGAAGCCAGAGTAGGTGGTGGTTCATTGATGTCTGTAGCACAGTATCAGGATGGATTTGCTGATATATCAAACCCAGAATGGATGTGGGGCTTTGATCACCTCGAAGATCAAACGGAATATTTTGGTGCTTTCCACTCTTATATTTCCTGTAATTTTAATTCAACGAATATCAGAGCTACGCCAAAAACAATCAATAAACTGATATATGACAGGCTTCCTGAAACGGATGTTCGCTCTAAAATGTGGGTGAAAGCGCCTACAGCTACTAATTCAATTGTTCCTCCTGGTGGTATCAGAACGCCTTATATGGTGCAAAAATTCCGCCTTCCAGGAACGCCAAGTACCAGTTCCATGGGTGATGTCCCTTATATGCGTCTTGCAGAAATGTTTCTTATTGAAGCAGAAGCTAAAGCTCGCGGTGGCGACAACGCAGGAGCTGCAAAAGCCTTGTTTGACCTGGTCAAACAGAGAGATCCGGCGTATGTTACTTCTACTAAAACAGGTGCTGCGTTAATTGAAGAAATCATGTTCCACCGCCGTATTGAATTGTGGGGAGAAGGACATCGTTTCCTTGACTTGAAACGTCTTGATCAACCATTAAATAGAAACGGTATTGGACACAATGCTGCAGTTGCACTTATTTTTGATGTACCTGCTGGTGATCCTCGTTGGGAATTCCTAATTCCTCGTCGTGAATTGGATGCTAATAAATTAGCTGTTCAAAATCCATTGTAAGCCATCTGCTTAAAAAATAAAAAAGCCGAACCTTTTCCGAAGGGTTCGGCTTTTTTATTTTTTGACCCCACAGGGGTCAGGCATGAAAAGTGCAATCTTTATTCGTAGATGTTTTCTTTCCTACATATAGGCATAGTCTCGACATCTTCGTACTAATATTTTTGATGTATCCTGGCTTTTAGACAGTCTCATTTTTTATTTTCTCATCCCTATAATGACCCCAAATCTACCAGTTGTTCCTTTTTCGTACCTGTGAGAAAAAAACAAATCATTATCTTTCACTGTACAAAAAGGGGAAATAGCGATATGATTTTTCATTAATCCGGCATCAAACAAAGCCCGCGTGTTACAACCCTTTAAGTCAATAAAATATTTATCTTTCTCTAAATCAAAAAAATAAAATGCCTGATCAAAATTGTCCGCAACATCTTTATCCACCTCAAAAAACGCCTGGCTGATACAGGTCCCGACGTAGGCGTAACAATCAGATGGCTTCGTTTGAAAATGCAAGGTCATTTTGTCCAGTGTTTTTTGGACAATAGCATTGGCAGTACCTCTCCAACCCGCATGAATAGCAGCTACTGCTTCATGGATAGGATCAAAAAGGAGAATAGGTGTACAATCAGCTACTAATATTTGTAGAAAAATATTTTTTTTATTCGTAATCAGCGCATCAAATCCTTCATAATATCCTGGTTTTACTACGTTTAGTACCTCATTTCCATGGCATTGAAACGAACTCGCTATTTGATCTCCGTTTATTCCTAAATCAGAATATAAGATTTCCTTATTTTGTTGAACGGTCTCCTTAAGGTCATTGGTAAATGCACCCAAATTCAAACTGGCAAAAGCCCCTTCTGAAGTTCCTCCCTTCCGGGTACTCTCAATAGCCAGTAAATGGTCATTAAAAGAAAAAATTTTAATAGGTTGATATCTCATTATTTCTACAATTGAGGTAAAAATAATACCTTTATTTACAGAATTTAATAATTCTTAACACTTAGTTTACAAATAAACCTTAGATTTCGAAATATTTTAAAGAATTTGCACATAATTGTCATTTATGGATATCTATATCATTTTAGTCGTTCTTCTTATGGTGCTTGCTTTTGCTGACCTGGTAGTAGGTGTAAGTAATGATGCCGTTAACTTTCTCAATTCCGCTATCGGTTCTCAAGTGGCATCAAAGAGGAATATTATGATTATTGCCAGTTTTGGCATTTTAATTGGTGCTCTATTTGCGGGAGGTATGATGGAAGTAGCAAGGAAGGGTATTTTTAATCCCCAAATGTTCAATTTCCATGAGGTAATGATTATTTTTTTAGCGGTAATGTTCGCTGATATTATATTACTTGATGTTTTCAATACTTATGGCTTACCCACTTCCACTACCGTAAGTATCGTATTTGAATTGCTTGGTGCAGCCATCATTGCAGCTGTAATTAAACTTTCGACAAATCCGCAAAATGCCGATGATATATTGAGCTATATAAATTCTGGTAGTGCCTTAACGATCATTTCAGGTATTTTTATTTCAGTGGGTGTTGCGTTCATATTCGGTTTGGTTATCATGTATTTGGTGAGATTATTCTTCACTTTTAATCCAGTGACACAAACTCAATATCAAGGAGTCATCTGGGGTGCCCTTTCGCTTAGTGGAATCACTTATTTCTTATTATTCAAAGGCCTTGAGGGAGCAGTATTCATACCCGCTTCCCTTATTGAATGGACAAAAGCAAATACTGCTGAAATGTTTGGAATTACCATTATTTTTTGGCTGCTTGTCTTTTACGTCCTATCCAAATTTTTTAAATTTCCTATTCTCAAAATCGTAGTGCTTGCAGGTACATTTGCCTTAGCAATGGCATTTGCCAGTAACGATTTAGTAAATTTTATTGGTGTTTCAGTAGCGGGTTTCGAAGCCTACGATACTTGGAAATCAAGTGGTGTTGAAGCAGATAGCTTACTCATGGTTTCACTTTCAAAAGCCTATCCCGCGCCAACTTATATGCTGGTTATCGCCGGTATTGTCATGATATTCACCTTGTGGTTTTCAAAAAAGGCAAAAACAGTTACTGAAACTGAAGTAAGTCTTGGAAGACAATCAGAAGGCTTGGAGAGATTTTCTTCCAATCGCTTTGCACGTGGTTTAGTAAGATTAACATGGAAACCAAATAGAAAAACCAATACTTCTACGAATGATTTTTTCCATTGGGTTGAAAACAGGTTTCAACCATTTAAACCCAAAAGAAATGAAATGCTCATCGCAAATCCTCCCGCTTTTGATTTGGTTCGTGCCTCCGTTAATCTTTCTGTTTCAAGTTCCCTTATTGCCTTTGCTACTTCTTTAAAACTGCCACTTTCTACTACTTTCGTTACTTTCATGGTGGCTATGGCTACCTCTTTGAGTGACAGAGCCTGGGGCAGAGATAGTGCCGTTTTCAGAGTAAGTGGGGTGCTAAGTGTTATTTTGGGCTGGCTTTTGACCGCTTTTATTGCCTTTAGTGTTTCAGGTCTTTTTGCCTTTATTATGTTCAAATTTGATATGTACGGTGTAGGATTTTTAGTATTGTTTACTATCCTATTCATCACTATGACCATAAGATTTCACAATAAAAAAGAAAAGTCGAATGCCAAGATTTTAGAATCTACCATGAAAACGGAAATTATTCCAGCAAAGCAAATAATTAATAGTACCGCAGGTAGTTTAGCCGATAGCTTAGATGCAGTAGCAGATGGCTTTGTCGCTGCCATAGAGGGCTTATTAACAGAAGATAGGAAAAAATTAAGAGAAGCGCTTAAAGCCATGGAAAGGCTTGAAAAAAGTAATGAGGAATTCAAATATACTTTTTATAACTCCATAAGGCGCATTCAGGAAGAATTGTCAGAAGGTAGCCGCCTTTATTTGATGGCCTACGATATAGAACAAGATTTGGTCCAATCTGCAGTATTTGTTACTGAAACCGCAAGGAAACACGTAGAAGACATGCTAGGTGCATTAGATGAAGATCAGGCGCAAAATATCAGAAAAATTAGCCAGGATTTAAGCCTGTTTTTTAAAGATTGTTCTCAAATTACCCGAAACAGGAATTATGTGCAATACGATGAAATTAAGGCCAGAAAAAAACAGTTGTTAGAGGAAATTGAAAATCTGATTGCCCGCCAGGCTAAAGGTATTAAAAGTGAAACCTACAGCGCCAGAAATAGTATCCTGGTTTTTAATATTTTATTAGAAACCAAAGACCTCATTTCTATTTCAGCCCGTTTGGTTAAAATGTATTGCCGTCTTGAAAGAGATTATCCTCAAATGGATTCTCTTTTCGTTATTACCTCTGAAGATTAATATCATTGCAAATGAGGGAATCGATGACAAATCAACTTTTTGATTTAAATTATACGCTTTTCCCTCATTTGTTTCATGATGAACCATGGCATATTTTAAATTTATTGGAAAATCAATTTGATGTCTTTATTTCCGCCATTCCAAATACCTATTTTGAATGGAAACCTGGTGTTTGGCTTGAGGAAAATGTGTCTATTGCAACTACAGCTTTTATTGAGGGTCCCGCTATTATTGGTTCTGGCACAGAAATAAGACATGGTGCATTCATCAGAAAAAATGTGGTCATTGGAAATAATTGTGTCATTGGAAATTCAACCGAAGTGAAAAATGCGCTCCTCTTCGATAGTGTACAAATCCCTCATTTCAATTACGTAGGTGATTCCATTCTTGGATTTAAAGCACATCTTGGTGCAGGGGCCATTCTTTCTAATTTTAGATTCGATGGAAAAAATATTTCCATCAGAACGGGTCATGCAAAATTTAATTCGGGTAGAAATAAAATGGGTTCCCTTATCGGTGACCATGCTGAGATTGGTGCCAATTGTGTTATCCTTCCCGGCTCTGTCGTAGGGAAAAATGTTCAGATTTATCCGCTTGTTAGCACTGGAGGATTTATTCCCTCTCATACCATAGTAAAAAAATCCATTTTTGGCTAAATAGGTAAATGCTACTCCCCTTTTATGTTATAATCACTTTTCATCAAGAATTTGTTTTTATGAAAAATGAGTATATTTAACATAAAAATGATGCACTATAGTGACATTGTAGGTCCTCCTGCATTCCCAACCTTCGAACCCGCTGAAAGATTATTGATGGGTCCTGGACCCTCCCCGATTTATCCCTCTGTACTACAATCTCTTGCAAAACCTACTTTAGGGCATTTGGATCCTCAATTCATTAAAATGATGGATGAGGTGAAGCAAATGACTCAATATGCCTTTCAAACCTCCTATCCTCTCACTTTTATTGTCTCAGCGCCTGGTTCTGCAGGTATGGAGACTGCGTTTGTCAATCTGGTCGAACCAGGTGAAAAGGTAATTGTTTGCAGAAATGGTGTTTTTGGTGGACGAATGGTGGAAAATGTGATTCGCTGTGGCGGTATTCCTGTCATTATAGATCAGGAATGGGGAAAACCTGTCGATCCCGATAGTCTGGAAATTACCCTAAAAGCTAATCCCGATACAAAAATAGTGGCCTTCGTTCATGCTGAAACTTCCACTGGGGCTGCAAGTGATGTCCAATTACTCTGTGAAATCGCTGCTAAATACCATTGCCTGACCATTGTGGATAGTGTAACCGGTCTGGGTGGCATTCCTCTGTTTACAGAAAAATGGAATATCGATGCCATTTATTCCGGAAGCCAAAAATGTCTGTCTTGTATTCCCGGATTGTCCCCTGTCGCTTTTAGTCCACGTGCTGCTGAAAAAATTAAAAACCGGAAATCAAAAGTCCAAAGCTGGTTTTTAGATCTTAATCTGGTGATGGCCTATTGGGAAGATGGCCTGCAAGCTGGTCAGCGTGCTTACCATCATACCGCTCCCGTGAATAGTTTGTATGCTTTGCACGAGGCCCTTCGCTTGCTTTTCCTTGAGGGTTTGGGAAATGCGTGGAACAGGCATCGGGAAATGCACCTGCTTCTTTTGGATGGATTGCAAGATCTTGGATTTTCTTTCCTGGTCGATGAACCTTTCCGCCTCCCTCAGCTAAATGCCGTACTTCTTCCTTCCGGTATTGAAAATGAAGCAAACCTGCGAAAAAAACTCCTCCTCGAACATCAACTGGAAGTGGGTGCCGGATTAGGTGCCCTCAGTGGCAAAATCTGGCGAATCGGCCTCATGGGCTACGGCGCAAATAAAGAAAATGTGAATCAATGTCTCAAAGCTATAAAAAAGGTAATCTGACCTAAATATTCATATTGTCCTGTAACACTCTTTTGAATCAGGATTTACAGGATTTCGAGGATTTTTTAATTGGAGACGTTGATCCCAATGGTGCGTGCCGCAGCATGAGGATTCTTGTTTCATTATCCATTTTTTACACTGGAGATTAATAGTCATTTTGCCAAGTAGCCCTTAGTCCTTTCGTCGATGCGATGATCGCAGCGACGAAAAAGGTAATTAAAGTAACCATTTTTTATTTACACCTGACCCAAACCAGAGACGTTATCGTTCATCCTGAAAATCCTGATTCAACCCTTTTTATTCTATAGTCAAAGTCGCTACAGCACCCGCATCTAGTGCCATAGGAAAATGACTTCCCTTATGATTCACGTAAAACACTTTTCGTTCCAAAGAAATATTTTGCATAACCAATACGACAATACCTGAAGGACCTGAAAAGGCAACTTGTTCAATATTAGCAATACCATTGCTTTCGATACGTTTAAATCCAGGTCTGACAAATGGTGCAATCTGACCTATAATATAATAGGCAGGATTTCGGGTTACCTTATCCCCCTCGATAGTTACCGCACCTAAACATCTGGTGCAGCCACCTCTGTCCGTATGTGGCGTATAATCGCTATTGGAAGTAAGATTCCATTGCAGTACCGTTTTTACCCAATTATTTGGTCCACTAATGACCAGATTCCGAACATGCCAGCTATAATCGCCTGCAAAATTTCCTGGTCCACCAATCCATTGCTCTGTAAAATATAAGTTTTTTGTAGGATGGGCATCATGTACCTTACCTAAGGCATTAATCTCCCCTTCATAAAGGTGAAAAGCGGAGCCATCTATATATTTTGCTGCTTCAGGATCGTTTAATATAGAAATAGGGTAATCAGGTCTATTTGCGTTATGATCATAAATGATAATCTTAGTATTGATATTGTTTTTCTCGAAAACGGGACCCAAATGCACTTTTACAAATACCTTTTGCTCCTCCGACAACATCAGAAGGCTTGGATTATTCCCTGGATGTAAAGGTTCATTTTGTATAGTTAATGCCGAAATAACTATGCCATGATTCCGCATGGACTGAATATATTTAACCAAATATCGGGCATAAACATCATAATATTCCGGTAATAAACGCCCTCCTCTGCTGTCCTGATTATCCTTCATCCACGATGGAGGTGACCAGGGAGAGCCCATGAATTGAATAGCTGGAGAAATGGCCAAAATTTCCTTTAAAATGGGAATAAGATATAAGGAATCATAACCTAATGAAAAATTCTGTAAGGCAAAGTCTTGCTTTCCCTTTGGTAAATCAAGATAGGACCATGGATATTCATCTAAATCTGAAGCACCTACACTGAGTCTTAAATAACTGATGCCAATTTCCCCTTTTTCCGTTCCAAATAATTCTTTTAATAATTTCCCTCTCGCACCTTTCTCCATTTTTGACAAATGCATAGCACTTCCACCAGTTAAAGTAAACCCAAAACCGTCCATTTCCTGATACGTTTTTGAAGGATTAAGACGAATCACCTGACTATTTGTTGGAACCTTGTCACTTGCCAACAAGAATTTCGGAGTCAATAACTGCTGCTGATCTATGGTAGTCAGATACATGGTAGCTACACCAATCGTATCCTTCATTAATCCAATAAAACTAAATATCAGTAAAGTGAGCATCTTTGTGTTTTTAATTTCTTTAGCTAAATTTAAGGAAGTTATCACTATGAAAGTAACAATGTTATGAAATACTTACCCCTTTATCTGCTTATCCTCCTTTTTACATTGGGTATCACTTCAGTATTTAGTCAAAACATAAAGATTTTAAAACAAAATGAACAAATTCAAATAGGCATAAGTCAAGGAAATAAAACATTACTATCAAGTCCCTCGGAGGGTCTTTGGTCCATTGCCACTTCCTGGGAAAATGAATGGCCCTCCAATTGGCAACATGTTCATCCTGATACCATTTTAAAAGATGGGAAATGGACCATTTTAAAGGGAACCTTAAATCTTGCGGAAGGTAAATTCCTATTAATAGATAGCTACCTTGAAGAAGGGGGAAAAGTAAAATGCATACGGCGTTATGAGTGGCAGGGTAAAAAAACACTTGAAACAGTTACCCTGGCGATCCGTTGGGCTATACCCCAAAAGGAGGTTAAACCATTCTTACCTGGCATATTATATTATGGAAATCCATCAGGCAAAAAAAATGGGGAAAATAATGTACCCTGGTTTAATGGGGTAGATTTAGAAGAAGCCTTATTTGAGGAACATAGGTTTCCAATGCCCTTTGCCAGTGCGGAGTGGAAAGAAAATGCAGATTACTACGGTGCAGCTCTTCATGTAATTCCAAGCCCTGTTTATAGGGGAAATCATTTTGATCAATGGTGGTCTCTGGGCCTGATTACTAAGGAAAAACACGCCGAATTGACCCTATTAAGTGGCCCGGTTGGTTATAATGGACAAAGGAATCAGGTAAAAGCATTACAGGAAAAAGGCCTTCCTTATGCTAATACTTTTATAAAAGTTACACCTGGTACCATCATTGAAAAGACCTATTATCTGGAAACTTATAATGTTCCAGAAAAAGGTGCTGGCTTTCAACAACCTATGAAAACGTCCGTCGAATTATTTAAACCGTTTTATACGGATGATTTGCCTCGTTATGAGGATATCATATCACAAAAAATTAAATTCGCCCGTTCCCGCTGGGTTCAACAAAAAGATTATGCCGGTTTTAATATGTATCCTGACTATCGCAACCCTCAAATCGTATTGGGATGGGCTGGTCAAGGTGAAGCGCCTGGATTTGCTTTACAAGAATTAGGGAAATACAGTCCTAACGAATCTTTTACAAAAATGGTCCAAAGTTCATTGGATCATATTTGCAACTCACCCATTGATTCCAATGGATTTTGTGTTATTTATGACATTAAAACGGGAAAATGGAGTGGCAAAGACCCCGTTTCCCAGGGACAAGCTATGAATTCTATAGCTTTAGCCATTTTAGAAGGCAGGAAAAATAAAGAATTAAACACCCTTCTTTGGGAGAATTTTCTGCTAAAAGCTGCCGACGTTTTCTCAAACCGTATTTTAAACCCAACCTGGACACCTGTAAATACAGCTGAAGCATTCTTCATAGCACCCTTAATCTCCGCTTCAACCATTTTTAATAATGAAAAATATGGAAGGGCAGCACTTAAGGCAGCCGATTATTACGCAGGCAGGCACTTAGATATGGACGAACCATATTGGGGAGGTACCCTTGATGCCACTTGTGAAGATAAAGAGGGAGCATGGGGTGCTTTTCAAGGCTTTTTAGCCGCTTTTGAATTTACCAATAACACAAAATATCTAAAATGGGCAAAACATGCCTGTGATGTAACCCTAAGTTATACCGTGGTGTGGGACATACCTCTTCCAGCCGGCAGGCTAGCAGATCACCGTTTCAGAACCAGAGGTTGGACGGGTGTATCGGCACAAAATCAACATTTAGATGTATATGGCGTTGTTTTTGCTCCTTCTGTCTATAAGATGGGCATTTATCTTGCTGATGAAAATTTAAAGAAACTGGCGAAAACAATGTTCCTGAGTTGTGGTCAAATGATCGATCCAAGCGGTTCTCAGGGGGAACAATTTCAAGAGACTAATTTCGCTCAACATGGGGACATGAGCGATGTGATGAAACTGCGCGGTGGGTATTCTGAAAGATGGACCGTTTTTTGGATTTGTGCCCATTTCCTGCATGCTGCTGCACAATTTGAACAAATGGGCATTTATCTGGATTAAGTTTGTGCCCACACTAAACATAATCAAGGTAAATAAATGCTTAGCCTGGGCACAAGGTATAACTTAATTTTTTGCGGGGGTAATCACAATATTGCGATACTCCACAGGTCCATGATCTCCCTGTAGATAAATTGGACCAGGCTCTCCTTCATTGCTATCAAGGGCTCCTCCGGTGATTCCCGGTATTTCCTGATTACAAATAATCGTTTTGCCATTTGCCACTACCGTAATCATTCGGCCAATAAGGGTAATATCATAAGCCTGCCATTCTCCGGCCATTTTAGCCGCCATTTCTGTCGGAATAATAAAGCCATAAACGGCACCAAACTCATCCACTAAAGGAGATTTTCCATAACTATCAGACACCTGAACTTCATACCTTCCGCGAAGATAAATACCACTATTAGACTCCTTAGGATAACGAAACTCAATATGTAATTTAAAATCTGAAAACTTATCTTTGGTTACCAGATTAGAACCAGACTTTTCACTCGTTAAAATACCATTTTTAGCCATCCACTGATTTGGTCCCATCGCATACCAACCATCAGTATTTTTACCATTAAAAAGAGTCACCGGATTTCCCCAAACAGGAGGCGTTGTTCTCACCAAAGAAGGAGCTCTCACGCCAGTCCAAGGGTATTTTTTTCCATCACAAGAGGTAATAGTGCCCGATAGGCTTCCATTATTCAACGAGCCCTCTAAAATAAAATCATTATCACCGTCTTCCCATTGAGGTGGAATGGAGAAATTTAATTTGCCATCCTTGAAATTTATTTTTGACACCGGCCTGGCACTGCCCGATTCACTGACAAAATAACCGACCAGGGTTCTATTCCCCGAATGTCGGACGTCCAGCCAGGAGGGTACTTTTTTATCACCTTTATCTACGGTTATATCCCAACGCCCTTCAATGGCAGGATCCCCTAAAAAAAAGGTATTTCCATACACGCGGCTTGAATAGGTTAATAAAATTATCCCTATCACAGCTAACTTAGTCATCATTTTGTTCATTGTTTCAATATGTTTAGTTACGATGAACAAATTAATAAATTTATCAGTAAAAAGCAGTATTTTATACTTTGAAAACTAAAACATAGTTTTTTATGGTATTTTTTTCGAAGGATTATTGTTTTAAAATTATTTATTTTAATTATAACATTATTTTATTTAATTTTATAAAAAGTCTTTATTTAAAGAAACTTAATTTTTATACTGGGAGTAATTATATATCCGCTTGAAATTTCAGGCGGATTTTTTTTTGACAAGGTTGTCATTTTCAATGTCCGTTTCTTTACCCCCTACATTTGCATATAAAATAATAAAAATGCAAAACAAGACAACTTACTACCAATTCGTTTTAGATGTCAGCGGTTCTATGTCAAACTGCAGACACGAGACCCTTCAAAACTTAAATCTTCACTTAAAAACCATTCAAAATCTTCAAAAGGAATTCTCTGAACAAATTTTCAGAGTATCTTTAACCCTTTTTAACACCCGATTACACCAAAAGTGGGCCTATAAATCCCCTCTCGATCTTGAATCCCTTACTTTGGCAGAATATTTACCAGAGGGAAGTACCGCATTATTAGACGCCATAGGTACACAAATTCACGAAATTCAGCATAAATTTGGAGAGCAACTGGCATCTGATGAAGCTACCGCCGTGATGGTTATCTTAACAGATGGAGAAGAGAATTCCTCCAGATACTATGATTTTCCGTTTATTTCCAAAACCATTAAAGAATTGGAAAAAACAGGAAAATGGACGTTCAGCTTTCTGGGTACTGATATAGACGCTTTTCACGTTGGAGAAATGTTAAACATCAAAAAGGGAAATACCATGCAATTTGATAAAATGGAAATCAACAAAACCTTCAGCCAGGTAGATCATAGCTTGAAGAACTATTTTCATAACAAGCAAACTGGAAATTACGAACAGGATTTTCTACATCCAACGGACGAGAATATTTAACATTAACAGAAAAAACAACCATATTATGAACGTACATATCATCCGCGATGAACACTGCCCTCTGGCTGTGTATCAGAATGTCTTTGACAAATTAAGCAAATCCATTGGAATCATAAATTTTATTAAATCAAAGGATGACGCCTTAATTCAAGATGACACAGATGATATGTTCGATGGAAAGGAGGGGGAAGAACCATTGAATAAATACCATTTCCTCTCCTTTTCCCAATTATACGATATTTGCGAAAAGTATAGGTTAAAATACAATATTGATACAAATGATCATGTTTTTCTTCTTTCAGGTGCAAATAATTATCAGAATTGGTTCAGTAATATGGATCATGAGAGAAATAATTATTTTGTACAAGTAACAGAATGGGAATTATTTTTTGGTGCTGAAATAGAGGTTTCATTCATCCTCTGCTATCAAGTGATGGCATGGTTACTCAAAAGAAAATTATTTTCCTCTGAAGCTGAAGTGATGGATGCTGTGCATACAAAAGCAAGAGGTTGCATGATGGACTTTTGTCAGAATAAACGGGACATCACCTTGAAAATCAGAACAGCAGATCTTTGCCCCGATTGCCTTAATATCATAAAATCAAAGGATGTTCCCCTTAATTTTTTAAATCAGGTTTTCTCCTTATGGGAGGAAATTAGAAAAAATATTATATTCAGAGAAAGGGCAGAATTTCTGAACAGAACGGGAAGAATGATTATCAACCCTCCTAAGAAAACCCTTTTCTTTCCCGATTATGGAGATATTGTTGTCAGGCTCCAACCAAAAGAAATGGCCTTCTACCAACTGTTTATCAGTGAACCTAATGGAATAAATATGAACAGTCTGATAGACCATGCCATGACCTTAAAAGATTTTTATTTTAAAATCACCGGTAATGATGACATAGCTGCTACATCAAATATTTATGATATTCACGATAATGTAGCTTCACAGCTCCTATCTAACATAAACAAGAAACTAGTTGGTAATTTAGGCGGAACATTAGCATCCTGTTACATTATAGAAAGAACTTATAATGAACCACATAAAATACGGATTAACAGGGAATATGTTACCCTTTTGCCCTAATATTGTCGGTTACAGAAACGGAAAAATACCCAGAAAGGTTAAGCCCCCAGCTATAAACCCGATAAGGGCTAACCAGGTAATGTTTTTGAAATACCAAATAAAGTCTATCTTTTCCATCCCCATGGCCGCAACACCTGCGGCAGAGCCAATGACAAGCATACTTCCACCCGTGCCTGCTGAATAGGCTATAAATAACCATAGTTTACTATCCATTGGAAATTGATCCATTGGGTACATACCCATCGTGGCCGCAACTAAAGGCACATTATCAATGACCGCGGAAAATATGCCAATGAGGAAAATGACCAGATCCTGATTTGGTACTATTTGTTGAAGATGCATAGCCATATTCATTAAAAATCCCGTTTTTTCACCGTTTAACGCTATCACAGCTACCGATTCCAAGGCTCCTACCCCCAAGAGAATGCCCAAAAAGAATAAAATACTGCTCAATTCAATCCTTGACAGGGCATGAAGCGCACTAAATAAATGTTTGTTATTCTTATCGAATTTTTCCTCCGGATGAATATACTCTGAAACCAACCACACAATACCTAAAGAAAGCATCATACCCATGTAAGGAGGTAAATGAGTAAAGGTTTTGAAAATAGGAACGAAAATAAGGCCGCCAACCCCTATGATTAACATCGTGTTACTACTAAGTAATTTCTTTTCCGGCTCATTACCCATTCCATCTTTAATAGAAAAATTTCCCCTCATTTTGGGTAAAAAAGAAGCAAATAACAAGGGTATTGCCAAAGAAATAATAGAAGGAATAAACAATGCTGTTATCAAATTCAGCGTACTCACCTTCTTTCCAATCCAAAGCATGGTTGTGGTCACATCGCCGATAGGAGACCAGGCACCTCCGGCATTAGCCGCAATAATAATCATGGAAATGTAGAATAATCGATCCACTTTAGAGGGAACCAACTTTCGCAACAACGATACCATGACAATGGTCGTCGTCAGGTTATCAAGAATAGCTGATAGGAAAAAGGCAATAATACTGGTTATCCAAAGTAGCTTAACCTTATTCTGCGTTTTAACAAATTTTGTAATTATGCCAAAGCCTTTGTGCAAATCAATCAACTCAACAATGGTCATTGCCCCTATCAGGAAAAATAAAATTTCTGCGGTTTTACCTAAATGATGCAATAAAACCTCATCTAAAGAGGCTGTTTGGTGCAAATGATCCAGAACTTCAAGGTTTCCTACAGAGATTAACGCCCAGGTTAAAGCTCCCATTAACAAAGCCGGAACACTTTTATCTAATCTTATTGGATGTTCTAAAACAATTAGAATATACCCCACAACAAAACAAGCAACAACAGCAAAAATCATATATTTAGTTTTAATAACATGTTTGACTATTCAACAAAAATGATAGTATTACTTTATAAATATAGTGAATTTTATCCTAAGTAGGAAATATCTAACCACACATCCATAAATAAAATTGACATTTTATCTCGAAATCGTTTTCGTTGTTTTGTTATGACTTCCTCAAAATTTCCCATTAAAAAGCTTATTTTTAAGGAAATAACGCGCAATAACTTCCAAATGAAACCACTACTTTTCGTTTTATCCCTTTTTTTATATATTGCTCCTAGCCTTCATGGACAAATGACGGCCAGACCCAATATCCTTTTTATCGCTGTAGATGATCTAAAACCCATCATGGGTTGCTATGGTAATAAAGGAATTAAAACACCCAATATAGATAGGCTAGCTAAAATGGGAACCACTTTTATGAACAATCATTGCCAGCAAGCCGTCTGTGGACCAACCAGAGCAAGTTTGTTAACGGGTAAAAGACCGGATGCTACTAAAGTATGGGATTTAAGAACCCAAATGAGGGATATGAATCCTAATATTCTGACATTACCACAATATTTCACCCAAAATAACTATCAAACGGTAGGTATTGGCAAGCTTTTCCATCCAAGTAGCGCCATTGATAAAGTAGATCCTATTTCATGGAGTATCCCCTATCTTAATCCTTCGCCGGAAGATTATGCAAATAATTTAGGTGAACCTACCAATGGGCAATACCAGGACCCATTTATAAAAAAAACATTTGTAAAGGAAAGAAAGCCAAGAACTGGTCCCATCGATGAGGATATTCCTACCAGTATAAAGGGACCTTCCTCTGAATGTATCGATGTTCCCGATCATGCCTACGACGATGGCGTTTATGCACTGAAAGCTAAGGCACAAATGATTAAAATGTCAAAAGAAAAAGCGCCTTTCCTTATGGCAGTTGGATTTCAAAAACCTCATCTTCCTTTTGTTGCTCCAAAAAAATACTGGGATTTATACGATAGGGAATCTATGCCACTAGCCTCTTTTCAGGAACATGCGAAAAATAGTCCGCTCATAGCTTATCACAAGTCCGGTGAACTATTAAATTACCCAGATATTCCTGCTTCAGTGACCCTATCTGGCGACTCTTTAAGAATTGGATTAAAAGTAGCTAAGCAAAAAGAGCTCATCCATGGCTACTATGCCGCTGTATCTTATTTAGACGCACAGGTAGGTATTTTGCTAAATACACTTGATTCTTTGGGGATTACCAATAATACCATCGTTGTACTTTGGGGCGATCATGGCTGGCATCTAGGAGATCACGATTTATGGGTAAAGCATTCTACTTATGAACAAGCCACACGTTCACCATTAATCATCTCAGCACCAGGCATTAAAGCGGGTAAAAGCAGTTCACCAACGGAACATGTAGATATTTTTCCTACACTTTGTCAATTAGCTGGTTTACCCGTTCCAAAAGATCTGGACGGCGTATCTCTAACCCCAGTGATGCGCAATAACAAACTTTCTGTGAAGGAATTTGCCATGAGTCAGTATCCCAGAAGATTAAAAAATGAGGAGGCTAAAAAACTAGGATATACCAATCCTCAATTAATGGGCTATAGTTTAAGAACCGACAAATACAGATATACCCTTTGGATGAATCATTTTACCTCAAAATCTCCCTTTGATGCTAAAAAAGTGTATGCCGCAGAATTATATGATTATACGAAAGATCCATTGGAGAAAATAAATGTGGCGAATGAACCGGAATATTCAAAAATATCTTCCTCGCTGAATGAAAAAATGATTCAGTTTTTTAAATCTCAACTGAATTGATAAATTGTAGGATAAACAAAGTTTTGCTATGAAAAAATCAAATTTCTATTGGCTTCCTTTCCTGATGGTCACTTTGTTTCTTGGCGTGATTTTATCATCCTCAAGAAAAAACACCTCCGATCTGAAACAGAATAAGCCTAATATATTAGTGATTCTTACTGACGACATGGGCTATTCTGATATTGGATGTTTTGGTTCCGAAATTCCAACACCCAATATAGATCGACTGGCTTATAATGGCTTGCGCTTTACTCACTTCTATAATACTGGACGTTGCAGCCCTACACGTGCATCATTGTTAACAGGGCTTTATCCTCACCAGGCAGGCATGGGGCATCTTTCTACTGAGAATCATCCTCAGGCTGGTTACATTGGCGATTTAAGTAAAAATGCCGTTACCCTGGCCGAAGTACTTAAAAATGCAGGATATTCCACCTTTATGACAGGAAAATGGCACGTTGCCAAGGACAATGATTACGATGGAGATAAAAGCAATTGGCCTATGCAACGTGGATTTGATCGCTATTTTGGCACCTTAAACGGATCTGGAAGTTTTTTTGACCCAGGTACTTTAACCAGCGGTAATACCAATATTCCACCTTATAAAGGATTTTATTATACCTCTGCCATAAGCGATACCACCGTGAAATATATAAGTGAAAGTCCATCAAGCAAGCCTTTCTTTGGATATATTGCCTATACCGCCGCGCATTGGCCATTGCATGCGCCAGCTGATGAGATTAAAAAATACAAAGGTTTTTTTGATAAAGGTTGGGACATTTTAAGGGAGCAAAGATTCAAAAGATTAAAGGAATTGGGTATTATTGACGATGCTTATGTGCTGACAGACAGAGGTGTTTCTATTCCAGCCTGGAAAGATGAGCCTATGAAAGAATGGCAGGTCAGAAGAATGGAGGTCTATGCGGCCATGATTGATGTGATGGATCAGGGTATTGGAAAAATAATTTCTGCCCTGGAATCAAAAGGTGTCTTAGATAATACCCTTATTTTTTATATGCACGACAATGGGGGTTGTGCAGAACCTGTGGGTACTGATAAAATGGAAATCCCCTTGACTGAAGAGCAAAAAGTGTTGAAACCATACGCTTATGATTTTCCAAATCCGGATAAAAAACAACCCTATACCCGTGAAGGAAAATTTATTCGTATGGGAAAAGGAGTCATGCCCGGAGATGCAGATACCTGGACTGGTTACAATGAAGAATGGGCAAATGTGAGCAATACTCCTTTTCGGGAGTACAAACAATGGGTTCACGAGGGTGGCATAGCCTCTCCCCTGGTTATTCACTGGCCAAAAGGGATTAAATCAAAAGGGCAATTGAGACCTCATCCCTCTCATCTGATAGATATCATGGCCACTTGCCTCGATATAACTGGAATTCCTTATCCCAATCAGTTTTTAGATAATAAAATTCAACCATTGGAAGGTAAAAGTCTGCTGCCTGCCTTTCAAAATAAACCCATAGACAGAGAATATCTTTTTTGGGAACATGGCGCAAATAGAGCTATTCGGGTAGGTGATTGGAAACTAGTGTCAAAAACATCGTTTAACAAGACATTTAGCGAGGCCGATGAAGATAAATGGGAGCTATACAACCTCATAAAAGATCCCACAGAACGGATTGACCTTAGGGAAAAGAATCCAGAAAAAGCCATGGCTATGATCAAATTATATCGTGAAAAAGCCTTATATACTAAAGCGCTACCCTGGCCATGGAAACCAAAAAAATAATTGTTAAAACACACATCATGAACCGTTTATACTTTCTTTCCATTTTCCTTTTCATACTTCTCCTTCCCAAGGCTTATGCCCAGTCATTAGTTACTATAACGGTTGAAAACAAAGGAAATAGCCCGAGAACCGATGAAGTGATATCCATTCCCTGGCCATCTTTATTGGCCATCAGGCCTAATTTTGACACAGCCAATTTCAGTGTGTCGAATGTAGCAACGAAGGAAAAGATTCCTTTCCAATTTGAACTTCAAGGGAAAAATACCATTCAACATTTACTCCTTCAGGTTTCCGTACCTATTCAATCATCGATAACGCTAACTATCACCAAGGAAAAAACTTCTCTTCAAACCACAAAAACCTATGGTCGGTTTGTCCCTGAGCGGAAAGAGGATTTTGCCTGGGAAAATGATAAAATCGCTTTTAGGATGTATGGGAAGGAACTGGAAAATACGCCAAAGGAGATGGCATATGGTATGGATGTATGGGTAAAGAGTACGCAAAGAATGGTCATTAACGAGCGGTATAAAAGAGGAAGATACCATGAAAATTTAGGCGATGGAATGGATTATTATCATGTCGGACTTACCCTGGGCGCAGGAAATATAGCACCTTATATAAATGATTCTATCTACTATTCCAGGAATTATGTCCGCTGGAAAATATTGGACAATGGCCCTTTGAGAACTACCTTCCAATTGGAATATGACGATTGGGATGTCGCTGGGAAAAAAGTCAATGCAAAAAAAATAATATCCTTAGATGCTGGTTCCCAACTTAATAAAGTGCAGGTTATTTACACCTATTCAGATACCTCGTCCCTTCCAGTAGCTGTAGGTATCATAAAAAGAAAAGATCCAGGTGCGCTTCTGCTTGATGAAAAACAAGGAGTAATGGGCTATTGGGAACCAGAAATGGGCGATTATGGAATTACAGGTGTAGGTTGTGTATTTGTCTCTAACCCGATAAACATGAAAGTAAGCAATCAACAACTATTAACTACGTCTATGGCAGAAAAAAATAAACCATATTTATATTATACCGGTGCAGCGTGGAATAAGGCAGGTATGATTACCTCCTCATTCCAATGGTTCGAATACCTTTATCAATTTAAAAATCATTTAAATAATCCACTCCTCATTTTTATAAAGTGATGATCTTTTAATTAAACTAATTAGTTAAATTGTGGTCTGTTAGATTAGCACATCACAAAAGCCTGCAAATTTTTATCTTTTGGGTTTGGTGTTACCAATCCCAATCGCTCATATTAAACCACTTTCTATGTACTTCAAAGGTATTTTAACTTTGATACCCATTTTTATTTTAAATGGGTATGCTCTTTTATCTCAGGGAACTTATACAGGCACAGGTTCTGTAACTAAAGGGCTCGCTACCCAAACTCTGGCCAATTTATTTCCTGGTTGCTCTGGTTCGAGAATTTCAGCCGTTGGAACTATTACCTCTACGGACGGTAAAGTATGGACTGTTCCAGACAATACAGCTTATACCACTGGAACTAAATTAACAGATCTTTACAATGAATGTAGTGGCGTTAAACCAGCTTCTTTAAGCGCAGTAAATTTAGCAAATGTCCCTATTCCTGGTTGCTCTGATTCGAGAATTTCAGCCGCTGGAACTATTACCTCTACTGACGGTAAAGTATGGACCGTTCCAGATAATACCTTTTATACTACCGGAACAAAGCTCACTGATTTATATAATGAATGTAGTGGCGTTAAACCATCCTCACCAGGTGCCGTAAATATTAATAATGTCCCCATCAAAGTGATTGATCAGGCTGGAGACATTATTACCGGATATCTCTTAGGAGATAATTATTTTGAGTTATATATCAATGGCATTTTGGTCGGTGTTGATCCCATCCCATTCACACCTTTTAACTCTGCAGTGGTCCGATTTAAAGTTTCCAGACCTTATACCATAGCTGTTAAACTAGTCGATTGGGAGGAGAATCTCGGATTGGGTACCGAACTCAATGGTGGGAACGCCTACCATTCTGGAGATGGTGGTTTCATCGCCCAATTTAGTGACGGTACAGTGACAGATACAAGCTGGCGTGCTCAAACCTTTTATATCGCGCCTATTGAAAATTTAAGTACCGTTATTGAAAAAGCAGATGGCACCCGATCCTCAGCAACAGCCAAAACGACGACTACCTGCGAAAAAAATTGTTATGGTATTCATTATTTAATTCCTTCCACCTGGAATTCCATCAGTTATAACGATAAAATATGGCCAAAAGCGTCTATTTATTCTCCCTCAACCGTTGGCGTTAACTGGCCTGCGTACACCAACGTAAGCAGCGTTTGGAATAAAGCCCAGTTTATCTGGTCTTCAAACCTGATTCTGGATAATGTCGTTTTGGTTAGAAAAACAGTTGGAATCACAACGCCTGTATCTGAATTAAAAAATAACTTCTCCTTAAATGTTCAAAATCCATTTAACCAATCTATTCAATTTACATCTGAAATCTCGCTCAATAAAGTAAATTTCACCCTCACTGATATCAATGGCAGATTAATTAAAAAGTGGTTTGAACCATTTATTCAAAAAAATCAGTCTCAT